>NZ_JBEYZD010000062.1:0-53354 GCF_040645895.1 Streptomyces olindensis
CGAGCAGCAACAACCCCGCGCTCACCAGCAGCGTCACATGCAGCCCGTGCACGAACGCGTCCCGGGCGGCATGCCGCAGGGCAGCCCCCGCCGCACCGCCCAGCTGCGCGGCGACCTCGTACGCCTCCCCCAGCGAATGCCCCGCCGAGGAGGCCGCCGACTCCGGCACCCCGGGCACGCCCGACAGCCCGGGCGCGTACGCCGCGTTCATCACGCTGCCGAGCAGGGCGATCCCGATCCCCGCCCCCAGCTGGTACGACGTCTCCCCGATCGCCGCCGCCCCGCCGGCCTGCTCCTGCGGCGCCTCGCTCAGCATCGACTCGTACGCCCCGAACAGCGTCGTCTCCAGCCCGAAGCCCAGCAGCACGAACCCGGTCAGCATCAGCGCGCAGTCGTCGGTCCGGCCCAGCGCCGTCAGCAGCACCACCGCGAACGCGGTGAGGCAGAACCCGGCGCACACCATCCGCCGCGGCCCGAACCGCCGCAGCATCCGCGCCCCGGCCAGTCCGGCCGCCATCGCCGCGAACGTCAGCGGCAGCAGCCGCAGCCCCGTCTCCAGCGGCGACAGCCCGAGCACCAGCTGCAGGTACTGCGCCGCGATCAGCTCCAGACCCACCAGCGCGAGCATCGCCAGCACGATGCACCCGACGGACGTGCTGAACGCCGGCCGGGCGAACATCCTGAGGTCGACCAGCGGATGCTTGCGCCGCCGCTGCCGCCGGACGAAGCCCACGAGCAGGGCCGCGCCCACCACCAGGGGCAGCACGGTGAACAGGCTCCCCACCGGCTCCCCGCCCCCGAGCCGCTTGACGCCCAGCACCACGCCGAACAGACCGGCGGCCGCCATCAGCGCGCCGACGACGTCCCAGGGCCCGTCGCCGTCGCCCTTCGACTCGGGCAGCAGCAAACGTCCCACCGGGAGGCTGACCAGCATCAACGGGATGTTGACGAGGAAGACCGAGCCCCACCAGAAGTGCTCCAGCAGGAAACCGCCGAGCAGCGGCCCGACCGCCGCCCCCACCGCGGCCACCGCGCTCCAGATGCCGATCGCGAGCGCCCGCTCACGCCGGTCGGGGAAGACCTGCCGCAGGATCGACAGGGTCGCCGGCATGATCATCGCGCCGCCCACCCCGAGCAGCGCCCGCGCCACGATCAGCAGCTGCGGGCTGTCCGCGAGGGCCGCGAGCCCCGAGGCCACGCCGAAGAGCGCGTACCCGAGGAGCAGGACCCTGCGGCGCCCGACGCGGTCGCCGAGCGTGCCGAACAGGATCAGCAGCGACGCGCAGACCAGCGGGTAGACATCGACGATCCAGAGCAGCTCGATCCCGCCGGGCCTGAGGTCCTCGGTGACGGCGGGGACCGCCACGTGCAGCACGGTGGCGTCGACGGCGACCAGCAGCAGGCTGACGCAGAGGACGACCAGAACCACCCAGCGGTTGGCACCGGCCCCGGCCGCCCGACGGCGCAGCGCAGCGGCGGCCGTGGTCGTCCCGGACATGTACGTACCTCCAAGATGTTCCTCGCGATCGGCGGGCTCACGGGGTGGGGGACGCCCCCGCGACTCGGCCGGAGAGGAGCGGTGGTCTCCGGCCCGCGCAAACGAAAAGCGAGTGACACGTCAGAGTACGCGAGTCCACGCCGGAGCCCAGTGGCGGACCTCTCACAGCTTCGACCAGGGGATGTGGCGTACGTCACTCACTCCCTGTTCGACCACGCCCCGGCCGACCGGCCGGTTCCCGCCCCGGTCGATAATCGGGCCCGTGACCGATCTTGAGACGCGCGCGGCCCCGTCCCGCGCCGGGGCGCTGCGCCGGGCGGCCCCGGCGCTCCTCGGGTACGCGGCCGTCCGCGCCCTGGGCCTGATCGCCCTGGCCGTGTGGAGCGCGGCGCGGGACAAGAGCGCGTACACACTGCTGACCGCCCGCTGGGACGCGCTCTGGTACACCAGGGTCGCCGAACTCGGCTACGGCTACGAGGTGCGGCTGGCGAACGGGGACGTGCACTCGAACCTCGCGTTCTTCCCGCTGCTGCCGTGGCTGGAACGGCTGGTGGCGGCGGTCTCCCCGCTGTCGTACGCGGACGGGGGTTTCCTCGTCAGCCTCTTCGCCTCGCTCACCGCGGCGTGGGGGATCTTCGCGGTGGCCGACCACGTCCACGGCCGCCGGGCCGGGGTGTGCGCGGTGCTGCTGTGGGCCGCCCTGCCGGTCGGGATCGTGCAGTCCATGGCCTACAGCGAGTCGCTGTTCACGGCACTCGCCGCGTGGTCGCTGTACGCGGTGCTGACCGGCCGCTGGGTGACGGCGGGCGCGCTGGCCCTTCTCGCGGGACTGACCCGTCCGGTGGGGATGGCCGTGGTGGCGGCGGTGTGGGTGGCGGCCGTGGCCTCGTTCGCGCGGGACCGGCCCACGAACGGTGCGACCGGCACGGCACGCGCCGTCGGCATGCTCCTCGCCCCCCTCGGCACCGCCGGCTACGTGCTCTGGGTCGGCCACCGCACGGGCAAGGGCCCGCTGGGTTATCTCGACGTCCAGGCCGGCTGGCGCAACGGCTTCGACGGCGGTTACGCCTTCGCCCGGTTCGTCGCCGAAAAGTTCACGTCGTTCCCCTCGGCCCTGGCCGGCGTGGGGCTGATCCTCGGGGTCGCGTCAGTCATCTGGCTGTATGCGGTCGGCGTACGTCAGCGCCAGCCGCTGCCGCTGCTGGTCTACACCGGCGTCGTCACCGCGCTCGCCCTGTGCGCGTCGAGCTACTTCGGCTCGAAACCGCGGCTGCTGATGCCCGCCTTCCCGTTGCTGCTGCCCTTGGCCGTGGCCCTGGCGAGGCAGAGTATCCGCAGGTCGGCGTGGGTGCTCGGGCCCGTGGCGGTCGCCTCGGCGGTGTACGGGGCGTTCTGGCTGAACGGCTCCGGTCCGCCCTGACCCGCTGTGAGCGCCGGGAGAATTCCGGCCCATGCTCCGGTGAACGAATTCAAAAGCGCAATAAAACCCGCCTCCGGAATGATCAAAGGAATTGAAGGCCACAGTGGCCGACGATTGCAGATTCGCTGGAAATAAACCTCCTCCTGAGAGGAATCCCACATCACATCGTCATCACAAAGCCGTTGATTCGACCGGGATCTCAGCTCACTCGCTGTAACGTCGATTGGGTGCGTACCGAACCGAAGCTCACCCGTCTGGACCGGGTGTTCGCCCGGCTGGACCGTGAGCCGGAACGACCGGCCCACATCGATGTGCCGAAGATGAGCAGGCACCGCATCGTGCTCTTCGCGGCGACCCTGGCCTTCTACGGCGCGATCGTGTGGGCCGTGATCATCACGTCCTGGCTGGTCCGGCTCGACTGGCAGGTCATGTTCTTCCGGCCGTACCAGCAGTGGTCGGGGATCCACTGGTTCGTCGACTACTACGTGGTGCTCGGCCAGCGCGGCCCGACCGCCGTGATGGTCGCGGCCTGGCTGGGCTGGCGCTCCTGGCGGCAGCACACGCTGCGCCCGCTGCTCGCCCTCGGCGTCTCGCTGCTGCTGCTGAACGTGACGGTCGGCGCCGCGAAGTACGGCATGGGCCGCCTGGGCCCGCACTACGCGACCGTGATCGGCTCGAACGAGATGTGGCGCGGCGGCGATATATTTCCGAGCGGTCACACCGCCAACGCCGTGGTGACCTGGGGAATCCTGGCCTATATGGCCTCCACCCCGAGAGCGCGCCGCTGGCTGTCCGCCGTGTCCGCCGTGACCTCGCTCGGCGTGGGCATGGCCACCGTCTACCTCGGTACGCACTGGCTGAGCGATGTGCTGCTCGGCTGGGCCGCGGGCCTGCTGATCCTGCTCGCCCTGCCCTGGTTCGAGCCGCTCATCGCCCGCTCCGAGGAGCGCATCTTCGACCTGCGTGACCGCTGGCGGGAGCGCCGGAGCCGTGCCGCGACCGCCCCGGTCAGCCCCTCGCCCGTGGTGGTCACGCCGCTGCCCGCCGACCGGGAGGACGTCGCGGCCCGCTCGCCCCGGGCCCCGGTCTACCTGGCGCCGGGCCCGCACACGGCCCGCTCGGAGCGCACGCCGATCACTCCGGCCGGCAGCCGCCGGCCGCCCCAGCCGGAGCGTCACCCACGCGGCTCGACCCCTTCGGCCCGGCCGCTGACGGGCGGCTGAACCACGGCGCACGCATCACAGCGTATGAATCACCACGCATGAATCACCACGCATGAACCACGGCGCACGACCGGATCGGCGCGCACCCGGACCGGACAGGACGAAGGCCCCGGTTCCCGAGCGGAACCGGGGCCTTCGCCGTGTCTCAGCCCTTCCAGGCCCGCGCCACCCGGCCGCCCTTCACCTCGAAGTTCAGCCGGCCCACGCGGTACTCCATCGTGATGATCGCCCCCGGCGGCAGCGCGCGCACCGTCGCCCAGCCGCGCTCGCGCGCGAGGCGTTCGGCCCGGTCGGCCGCCAGGCCGACGTAGGTGTCCGGGCTGTCGTCGGGTTCCGCGGAAGGTGTCGGGATCGGTGCCATGCGGCCACGCTATGTCCTGCCCGGCGACCGGGGAAGTGCGGGTCGGCGACCGGGGAAGCGCGGGGCGGCGACCCCGGTCACCGTCCGTCTCCTGTCACGCTTCTGTCACAAGATCACGACAGGTGTTTCGTGGCGTGCCGGTCACACGGACGAGCGGTTCCGTAGGCCTTCCGCAGGCATTCGATCGTAATTCCCGGCTGCCGCATGAGCTGATGGAAAAGCCCGTCGAAAAGGCCCGGGAGAGGTTCGCCCGGGGCTCGTTCCATTCCGGCCCCGCACCGGGTCCGCGGGGCCGTACGCCGCACCGGAAATGCAGGACTTCGGCGTGAAGAGGCCGGTACGCCCCCTGTCGGAGCCCGCGGTGCCGCGAGCATCATGACGTGGGCTCGCGGGTACGTGTGGCGCGGGCTTCGGCGGGCCCGGTACGCGATGAGCGAAGGGGCGAGCGAGCGATGGGGACGCAGACCGTACAGGCGGCGGCGCGGCCCGCGCCGAGGAAGCGGCACGGGCGGGTGGTGGTCGACTGGCTGACGACGACGGACCACAAGAAGATCGGCCATCTCTACCTGATCACGTCGTTCGGGTTCTTCCTGGTCGCCGGCGTGATGGCGCTGCTCATGCGGGCCGAGCTGGCCCGTCCTGGGCTGCAGATCATCGACAACCAGCAGTTCAACCAGCTGTTCACGATGCACGGCACGATCATGCTGCTGCTGTTCGCGACGCCGACCTTCGCGGGCTTCGCCAACGAGCTGATGCCGTTGCAGATCGGCGCGCCCGACGTCGCCTTCCCGCGGCTGAACATGTTCTCGTACTGGCTGTTCCTGTTCGGCGGGCTGATCGTGCTCGGCTCCCTGCTGGTGCCCTCCGGGCCGGCGGACTTCGGCTGGACCGCCTACGCCCCGCTCAACAGCGCGGAGCGCACGCCGGGCATCGGGGCCGACCTGTGGATCATGGGGCTGGCGCTGTCGGGCTTCGGCACGATCCTCGGCGCGGTCAACTTCATCACCACGATCATCGGGATGCGCGCCCCGGGCATGACGATGTTCCGGATGCCGATCTTCACCTGGAACACGCTGTTCACGTCGATCCTGATCCTGATGGCGTTCCCGGTGCTGGCGGCGGCCCTGCTGGTGCTGGAGGCGGACCGGCGGTTCGGCTCGCAGGTCTTCGACGCGGCCAACGGCGGGGCGATCCTGTGGCAGCACCTGTTCTGGTTCTTCGGGCATCCCGAGGTGTACATCATCGCGCTGCCGTTCTTCGGCATCATCACGGAGATCATCCCGGTCTTCAGCCGCAAGCCGCTGTTCGGCTACCTGACGCTGGTCGGCGCGACCATGGCGATCACCGGCCTGTCGATGATCGTGTGGGCGCACCACATGTTCGCCACCGGCGCGGTGCTGCTGCCCTTCTTCTCCTTCATGAGCTTCCTGATCGCGGTGCCGACGGGCGTGAAGATCTTCAACTGGGCCGGCACGATGCTGAAGGGCTCGCTGTCGTTCGAGACGCCGATGCTGTGGGTGACGGGCTTCCTGGTGACGTTCCTGTTCGGCGGGCTGACCGGGGTGATCCTGGCGTCGCCGCCGCTGGACTTCCACGTGACGGACACGTACTTCGTGGTCGCGCACTTCCACTACGTCGTCTTCGGCACCGTCGTCTTCGCGATCTTCGCCGGGTTCTACTTCTGGTGGCCCAAGTTCACCGGGAAGATGCTCGACGAACGGCTGGGCAAGATCCAGTTCTGGGCGCTGTTCATCGGCTTCCACACCACGTTCCTGGTGCAGCACTGGCTGGGCGCCGAGGGCATGCCCCGCCGTTACGCCGACTACCTCGCGGCGGACGGCTTCACGGCGCTCAACACCGTGTCGACCATCGGCGCGTTCCTCCTCGGCATCTCGACGCTGCCCTTCCTCTACAACATCTGGAAGACCGCCAAGTACGGCGAGAAGGTCGAGGTCGACGACCCCTGGGGCTACGGCCGCTCCCTGGAGTGGGCGACCTCGTGCCCGCCGCCGAGGCACAACTTCACGACGCTGCCCCGGATCCGCTCCGAGTCGCCGGCGTTCGACCTGCACCATCCGCAGTACGCGGCGGTGACTGCGCAGCCCGAGCCAGAGCCCCATCAAGCCGGTCGCGAGTCCTCCTGACCGCCTCGATCAGCCCGTCCGGCTCCAGCACCTCGAACTCGAAGCCCAGCATCGCCAAGTGGATGACCATCACGTCGAGGCTGCCGGCGCCGCAGCGCAGCAGGCAGGTGTCCGGGCCCTCGGCCTCGAGCACTCCGGCGGAGGGCGAGATGTCGGCCGCTGCCTCCTGGAGGGGCGCCAGGAGCCGCACGACGGCGTGGGTGGCGTACGCCCGTGTGGAGACGCCCTGGGAGACGTAGGCGGCGAGGTCCTCGGCGGGTGGCTCGCGGGGCACGAAGCGGGGGCCGTGCGGCGGCTTGGGCGTGAGGCGGTCCACGCGGAACGTGCGCCAGTCCTGCCGGTCCAGGTCCCAGGCGACCAGGTACCAGCGGCGCTCGGTGCACACCAGGCGGTGCGGTTCGACGGTGCGGCGGGAGGAGGTGCCGTCGTGGCCCTCGTACGCGAAGCGCAGCCGTTCGGCGTCCCGGCACAGGTGGGCGAGTTCGGTCAGCACGGCCGGGTCGACCGCGGAGGGCACCGGGCCGCGCAGCATGGGCACCGTGAAGGCGTTGAGGGCGCCCACGCGGCGGCGCAGCCGGTCGGGCAGCACCTGTTCCAGCTTGGCGAGGGCCCGCACGGAGGTCTCGCCGATGCCCTCGATGCCCTGTCCGGCGGCCGTCCGCAGCCCGACGGCGACGGCCACGGCCTCGTCGTCGTCCAGCAGCAGCGGCGGCAGTTCGGCGCCCGCGCCCAGCTGGTAGCCGCCGCCCGTGCCCGGGCTCGCGTTGACCGGGTAGCCGAGTTCGCGCAGCCGGTCCACGTCCCGGCGCAGCGTGCGGGCGCTGACGCCGAGCCGCTCGGCCAGGTCGGGGCCGGACCACTCGCGATGGGCCTGGAGCAGGGACAGCAGACGCAGCAGACGTGCCGAGGTCTCCAACATGGGGCGAGTCTGCCAGCCCTTGCGGACAGCCGCTGTCCTCAAGGCCGGTAGGGCAGTTGCGGGACGGTGAAGCAGGTGCGGTTCATGTCCCCCTGGCCGACCCAGCCCCTGCCGTCCTGCCAGCGGGCCACCGACAGACAGGTGTCGCCGGTCTTCGGCGGCGCGGCCAGCCGTGCGAACTCGACGGGGAGGATCAGGCCGCCGGCGGTGTAGCCCTGGCTGCGGTCCATGTACGCGTCGACGCACGCGCGCGTGATGCCCGTCCGCGCGCAGGACCGCGCGGCGTCCGTGAACCAGCGGGCGGCTGCCCAGCCCTCCAGCTGCCACTGGGAGTGCGTCTTCAGGTGCTTCGTCGCCTCGCGGAACTCCCGTACGGCCGGGTGGCCGGTGTCGTCGAAGTTGCGGCTGGAGCCGGTCGCCCAGAGGGCGTTGCGGCAGCGCGGGGCGTCCTTGTAGTCGTCGGGGACGGTGGACGTCCAGTTCTGCACGTTGGTCACCTTGGCGGTGACGTCGGCGCCGACCTCGTCCATGGCCTGGCAGAGCCGGGCGTTGCCGTGCCCGTCGATGGCGTCGAACACCAGGTCGGCGCCCTGCTGCTTCAGGTCGGCGGCGACGGCGCGGAAGTTGGGCAGGGCGAAGTCGACCTGTTCGGTGACGACCTCGTAGCCCTCGGCGCGCAGGCCCCGCTCGACCAGCCGGGCGTAGGCGGCGGACGCGGACTGGTTGTAGGAGACGACGGCCGCCGTGCGGGCGCCGTGCTCCCGCTTGAAGTAGCGGTAGACCTCGGTGCCGCCGTACAGGGTGCCGTCCCAGCCGGTGGTGCCGTTCCTGGGCGCGAGGCTGCCGTAGATGCCGTAGAGGTGCGGGTAGGTGTCGTAGGCGGCGCCGATGGGCTGGCCGCCGATGTCGGGCACCCGCGCGCGGGAGACGCGCGAGGCGCCCGCGTAGTCGAGTGCGGTGGTGGCGACGAGGGCGACGACCTCGTCCTCCTCGACCAGTCGGTGCACGCACTCGTTGTTGCCGACGCCGCTGCCGCCGTCGTCGCACAGGCGCACCTCGACGCGCCGGCCGTCGATCCCCCCGCGCGCGTTGAGCCGGTCGAACCAGGCCCTGGCCCCGTCGCGCGGGCCGGTGAAGGCGGCGCCGCCGACCGGGCTGGTGGCGCTGGTGATGATGCCGACGCGCAGGGGCGCGGCGTCCCGGGGTGCGGGAGTGCGGTCGTCGTGTGTGAAGTCGCTCTCCGGAAGTCGGCTGCCGCAGGCCGCGCTCAGGGCGAGCAGCAGCGCCGCGGCGACGGCCTCAGCAGCCCGGTACCGGCGACGCATTGCCGCTCAGTTGCACCAGCGCGCACAGCGTCTTGGCGGACACCTTCCAGGTGCCGTCCTGCTCCACGGCCGTCCCGGAGGCGTCGGGCAGGGCGGTGGCGCCCTTCAGGGTGAGCGTGTACGTCACGTCCGCCTCGGTCGCGGAGGTGAACTCGACCTTGGTGACCTGCGCCTGGACCTGCCCGCCGCGCGCGTCACCGCTGAAGGCCTCCAGGACGGGGGCCATCCGGTCGCCGTTCTCCAGGACGGCGACCTTGTCCTCGGCGGAGGTCTTCGGGTCGAAGAACTTCTGCCAGTTCTGCTTGATCTCCGCCTCGGCCGCCGCCCGGTCCGCGGGGGCGCTGGCCGGGGCGCTCGTGGTGCGCTCCGCGGTCGGTGTGGGCGGCGTGGCGCCGTCTGAGCCGCCGTTGTCGTCGCCGCATGCCGCGAGGGCCGGGAAGAGGGCCAGTACGAGGGCGGCCGTGATCGCCGTGACCCGTCCCGCGGTGCGCGGGCCCCCCGTCGCGTTCCCCCGCCTGAGGTCGCTGCCGAGAACCATCTGGCTCACCACCGGGTGTCGGTCCGGGCGATGCGCGCCCGGTGCTTTCAGGGTCAGCTTCCACAGGGCATAGTGCAAGCGATCGGCGGAGTTGAACAGGCAGCCAGGCGCGTGCCCAGCCACGACCGACGTGTGGGAGCCAGCGATGCGGACAAGCCGACTGAGGACCGTGCATCCCGTCCTGTGGGCCGGCTGGGCCGCGCTGGCCGCCGGCGCGGTGCTGTGCGTCGTCGGCTGGTACGGCGTCTCCGGCGAGCGCTACGCCGAACGGCAGCTGCCCTACCTGGCCTCCTGCACCGTGCCCGGCGCCGCGCTGATCATCGCCGGGGCGGTGCTGCTGGCGCACGGGCGGGGCTCGGTGGCCGCCGCGCGCGTGGAGGAGCTGTACGGCCTGCTGGTGGCGGCCGAGCCCGGCGACGACCGGGCGGACGCCGGGACCGGGCAGGCGGCGCACGGGCCGCTCGCGGTCAGCGGCGACCTGCTGATGGTGCCGGGCGGCACGCTGTGGCACCGCGCGGACTGCCCGCTGGTCGCGGGGAAGGCGGAGGCGGTCCCGGTCGATTCCAAGCTGGTGGCGAGCGGTGAGCTGGGCCCCTGCCCGATCTGCGAGCCGGCCGAAGAAACCGACTGATGTCCTCGCTGACGTACGACCTCACCCTCGCCGGCCTCTCCGTCGGCAGCGCGGCGGCGCTGACCGGGATCGGCCTGATCGTGACGTACCGTGCGACCGGCGTACTCAACTTCGCGCACGGCGCGATCGCGATGGTGTGCGCGTACGCGCTGCGGCAGTGCGTGGTGGAGTGGGGCTGGCCGCTGTGGCTCGGGGCGGTGGTGACCCTGCTGGTGCTGGCGCCGGGGCTGGGAGTCGTCCTGGAGCGGTTCGTCTTCCGGCCCCTGTCGGTCCTGGGCTCGGACCCGGCGCAGACGCTGGTGGCGTCCATCGGGGTGTTCGTGCTGCTGGTGGGCGGGGCGGCGCTGCTGTGGGGGCAGGGGGCGCGGGACGACGCGCCGGAGCTGGTGCCGGACGAGCCGTGGGGGCAGCTGGCGGTGGTGCTGGTGCTGGCCGCCGGGGTCGGGGCGGTGGTGCGCTGGACGCGGTTCGGGCGGGAGCTGCGGGCCGTGGTCGACGACCGGCGGCTGGCGGTGCTGGGCGGGATCGACGCGGACCGGGTCGCGGCGGCGGGCTGGGCGTTCGGCTCGTTCACGGCGGGCCTGACGGGCGTGCTGCTGGCGCCGTACGTGCGGCTCGATCCGTACGGGCTGCCGCTGCTCGTGATGGAGGTCGTGGCGGTCGCGGTGGCCGCGCGGATGCGGAGCCTGCCGGTCGCGGTGGTGGTGGCGCTGGGCATCGGGGTGGCGCAGAGCCAGCTGACGCGGCTGCACCCGTCAGGGTGGGGCGAGCCGCTGCTCCAGGCGGCGACGACGAACCTGTTCGTCGTCGCGCTGCTGGTCGCGGCGCTGGTGCTGCCGGGGGTCGGCACCCGCGACGCGCTGCCGCGCACGGCGACCGCCCGGGTGCCGACGCCGCCCGGCGCGTGGATCGTGGCGGGCGTGCTGTTCCTGCTGCCGCTGGGCCTCGCCGGCCGGGACCTGCACACGTCGGTCCAGGTGCCGGCGCTGGCCGTGATCCTGCTGTCCCTGGTGGTGGTCACCGGCCGCGGCGGCCAGATCTCGCTGGGGCAGGCGGCCTACGCGGGGCTGGGCGCCCTGTTCACTGCGCTGCTGGCGGCCGGCCGCTTCCCGGGCCTGCCGGGCCTGCCGGAGCTGGCGGCCCTCGCGGTGGCGGTCGTCCTGGTGGCGCCGCTGGGCCTGCTGACGGGCTGGCCGGCGATCGGCCGCCGGGGCCTGGCGCTGGCGCTGGCGACGTTCGCGATCGGCGTGGGGGTGAGCCGCTTCGTCTTCGCCCAGCCGTACGCCACGTCGGGCCTGTCGCTGGGCCGCCCGGCGGGCTTCGACGGGGACCGCGCGTACTACGTCCTGGAGCTGGTCCTGCTGGCGGTCGCGCTGCTGGCGACGCACGCGCTGCGCCGGGGCCGGACGGGCCGGGCGCTGGCGGCCATGCGGGACCACGAGGCGGGCGCGCAGGCGGCGGGCGTGCGGGTGCCGTCCCTCAAGCTGGGCGCCTTCGTGGCGGGTGCCGCGCTCGCGGCGCTGGGCGGCGGCATGCTCGGCATGGGCCTGCGCGCCTTCGACGCCGCCGCGTACGACCCCGTGCGGGGCCTGCTGTGGTTCGCCGCGGTGGTGGTGCTGGGCGCCGACAGCACCCTCGGCGCCCTCGCCGCCGCGGCCCTCCTGGTCGGCCTGGACGCGGGCACCCGCGGTGGGGTCGCCGCGGCCCTCATCGGCGTCCTGGCGATCCTGGTGGGCCGCTTCCCCGGCGGCCCGTACGAGGCCCTGCGCACCGCGGCGGAGCGGCTGCGGCCGCGCCGCACACCGGCCCTGACACCGACGGGGGTCCGGGCCCGCGGCCTGCTGCGCCCGGCGGAGCCCCGGGGGCCCCGCGGGGCGCCGGTGCCGGTGGGGGCCACGGCGACGGGCGCGGCGGCGGGCCGGACGTCCGGCACCGGCGGGCGGCCACCGGCCTCCCCGGCCCCCCGCACGCCGCCCACCCCTTCCCCTCCCCTGCTCACCGCCCGCCGGCTCCACGCCCGCTACGGCGGCTTCACCGCCCTCGACGGAGTCGACCTGGACCTCTCCCCCGGGCGGATCACCGCGGTCGTGGGCCCCAACGGGGCCGGGAAGAGCACCCTGTTCCACTGTCTGGCCGGGACACTGCGGCCCGCGCGCGGGACCGTCCACCTCGGCGGACGGGACGTCACCGCGCTGCCCGCGCACGCCCGCACCCGCCTCGGGATCGCGCGGACCTTCCAGCAACTGGCCGTCTTCCCCTCGCTGACCGTGGCCGAGAACGTCCGGGTCGGCGCCGAGCAGGGCCGGGTGACCGACCGGGGCGCGGTGGAGCGGGCGCTCAGGCTGCTCGGGCTGGACGGGCCGGTGCGGGCGCGGCCCGCCGCCGGGCTGCCCACGGGCACACTGCGCCGCGTCGAACTGGCGCGGGTGCTCGCCGGCGACCCCCGCGTGCTGCTGCTCGACGAGCCCGCCGCCGGCCTCGACACCGCCGAAGTCGCCGCCTTGGCCCGCGTCCTGAAGGCCCTGGCAGCCGACGGCACGGCCCTGCTCGTCGTCGAACACGACCTGGACCTGGTCGCCGGCCTCGCCGACGTCGTGCACGTGATGACCGCGGGCCGGATCGTCGCCTCCGGTCCACCCGGACGCGTGCTGGACGCCCTGGGAACGGGGGCCGGCCGATGACCGTCGTCTCCCTGCGCCACGCGCGCGTGCGCTACGGCCCGCTGGAGGCCCTGCACGGCGTCACCCTCGCCGCCCCCGGCCCCGGTCTCACCGTGCTCCTGGGCCGCAACGGCTCCGGCCGTACGACCGTCCTGCGCGCGCTGGCCGGCACCGTCCCGCTGTCGGGCGGCGCGGTGGTGTGGGACGGGGCCGATGTGACCCGCGTACCGGCGTACGAGCGGGCCCGGCGTGGACTGTGCATGGTCCCGGAGCGGCAGGCCGTGTTCGGCTCGCTCACCGTGCGCGAGAACCTCGCCCTCGCCGCCCCGGTCCACGACACGGCCCTGGACGCCTATCCGCAGCTGCGCCCCCTGCTGGAGCGCCGCGCCGGCACCCTGTCGGGCGGGGAGCAGCGCATGCTCGCCCTGTCCCGGGCGCTGCTGGCCCGCGCGCGTGTGGTGCTCGTCGACGAGCCCGCCCAGGGCATGTCGCCGGCGGTCGCGGCCCGCACCTACGAGCTGCTGGGCGGGCTGGACGCGTGCGTGGTGGTCGCCGAGCAGCGGCTGCCGCCCGTGCTGCGGGACCGGCCCGTGCTGGTGTACGAACTGCGGCGAGGAGCCGTCGTGTTCGCCGGGGAGGCGGGCGAACTCACGCGCTGACCGGAACGCCGGAACCCCGCCCGGTCGGAGCGACCGGACGGGGCCCGTGTCCCGGCTAGGGGGAGCAGCGGCTCAGATCTCGAGGCGCAGGCCGGGCACGATCACATCGGGGTCGTCGCCGATGGCTGCCTTGTTGGCGGCGTAGAGGCGCTGCCAGGTGGTTCCGTGCCGGGCGGCGACGCCGCTGAGGGTGTCGCCCTCGCGGACGGTGTAGTCGCCGCGGGACGAGCCGCGGTCAGGGTGCTCCGCGGCACGTGCCGGTGCCGTCGAGGGCTTCGCGGGCTTGGAGGGCTTGGCGGGTGCGGACTCGGTGGTGTTCACCGGGTCGGCGGCGGGTGCGCTGCCGCTCGCCCCGGCGCGTGCCGAGCAGGTCGGCCAGGCGCCCCACCCCTGGGCGCGCTGGACCTTGGTGGCGACGGCGATCTGCTGGGACCTGCTCGCCCGGTCGGCGGTGGGCGCGTAGGCCGTGCCGCCGTAGGCCCGCCAGGTGGAGGCGGCGAACTGGAGTCCGCCGTAGTAGCCGTTGCCGGTGTTGATGTGCCAGTTGCCGCCGCTCTCGCACTGGGCGATGCGGTCCCACACCGCGCTGTCGGCCGCCGCGGCGTTTCCGGTCGCGGCCAGCAGTCCGAGGGGCGCGAGCAGTGCCGCCCCGGCGAGGACCGCCGTCGTACGAACCTGGTTCTTCCGAGCGTCGTGGCGAGTGGTATCGGCACATTCGGACATGTGGTTCCCTCTCGGAACACCCGGGGTCCCCCAAGGCGGAACGCCACCGTCCGCGCCATGGGGCGCGGGGGTCGCGCTCGCCCCGCCCACCGGTGCGGTGCTGCGCCCGGTTCCGGAGAACCGTGCGGTCGGTGGGCGTACCCGAGCGGTGCTCGCTGCACACGGCCGAGGAATCTAAGGAGGTTGACGGTCCGGCATCAACCAGTCGCCCGTCGTGGCAGGCCAGTTCACCGATACCTCGGGTAACGGCAATTTCCGGACACCCACTTCATTCGCGGATTTCCGGATTTGTCGACCAACCCACCCGAAGGCCTGTGACCCAGTTCACCGACCCAACGCCCTTTGGGATAGGCCCACTTGACGCTGAGTGCGCGATTCCGGACCGAACGTGACCCTGTGCGCTGGATGGTTCGATTCCGTTCGCTCCGAGGCGTGACTCCCGCCACAGATCGCCCGTTGTCTTCTTCATGAGCCGGGACCAGCCCGGACCACGGACCGGGAGCCACCCGGCCCCGCCCCGCACCACATCCCCGAGGGAGCCACCCGTGCCGCGCATGCTCGACGTCAGCGACGAGGTACGCGCCGAGATCGGCGACGAAGAAGCCGACCGCCTGCTCGCCGGAGAGACCGCCCCGGGCAGTTACGACTGCACGTCCTGCCGCACTCCGGGCGACTCCGAACAGGAGCGCACCAGCACCGTCCTGTTCATCGGGGACGAGACCGCCGTCCTCGCCTTCGCCCACGCCGGCTGCCTGCCCTCGCAGGTCGTCCAGGTCACCGAGGAGCAGCTCCGGGGTGCCGTGAAGTCCATCACCGGCGACACCGTCGACCTGGAGCCCGACAAGGTGGTGCCCGAGCAGGCGGTGCTCGGCGTGACCAGCGGACTGGTCCTGATCGGCGGGGAGTTGCACCCGGCCCTGGTGGTGGAGCCGACCGCGCCCATCGCCCGGCCCGGCACGACCGGCGCCGGGGACGACTTCCTGCCGCTGCTCATCGAGCAGGGGTTCATGCCGCTGAGCGAGCTGTCCGCCGTGCCGCCGGTGCTGCACGGCTGGTCGGTGCTGCTCGCCGTCGGCCGGCTGCACGCGGTGCTCCAGCCGGGCAGCAACGGCGGCCAGCCGGTGGCGTGGTGGCAGGCGCACCAGCCGCTCCAGGTCACCGAGGGCTGGCGGGCGGCCGCCAACAAGCACCAGCAGGTGCTGATGTTCGCCGCGCCGGTCGGCTCGATCGGCCGCCAGCCGCGCGAGGACCTGCTGCGGGACGCGCTGGACAAGGCGGCGGCCAACGGCCAGCTGGTCGGTGCGGCACTGCCGCTGGCCGGCACCTGAGCCGCGTGTCACCCGCCTGCGCCGCGGCCCCGCGAAAGCCGTAACCGGGGCCGCATCCCTTGACCCGCGGGGTCGTTTGGACATACGTGCACGCATACGACGTTCCCCGCCGCCAGTCCTTCTCGTCGATCCCCTCCGCGCGGTCGGCTCAGGACTCCCAGGGCGGCCCATCGGCCACGCCGATCTACGACGCGCTCTACGCCGAGTACGTCAAGTCCTTCCGCGCACTGCCCGGCGACCGCAGCGGCGAGGAGAAGCTGGGCTTCACCGCCTTCGGGAACATTCCGCACAGTACGGGCTCGTACAGCAGTTCACACGGCAGCTCGTACAGCGCCTACAGCGCGGGGGCCCAGAGCGCCCGGCACGCTGCCGGACAACAGCCGCAGTGGCAGCGTGTCGGGACCCTCGGCCCCCACGGCGGCACGGGGATGCACCACGTGCCCGCCGCACTGCCGCCGGGCCGGCGCAGCGGCGTCTGAGCGAGCACCGCACAGTGGAAGGGGCGGCCCCCGCCGGGGGGCCGCCCCTTCCACTGTCTGCTGCGCTACTTCTTCCTGCCGCGCTTCTCGCGCACCCGCACCGAGATGTGGATCGGCGTCCCCTCGAAGCCGAACTCCTCGCGCAGGCGGCGCTCGATGAAGCGCCGGTAGCCCGCCTCGATGAAGCCGGAGGCGAACAGCACGAACCGCGGCGGCTTGGTGCCCGCCTGGGTGCCGAACAGGATGCGCGGCTGCTTGCCGCCCCGGACCGGGTGCGGGTGGGCGGCGACCAGTTCACCCAGGAACGCGTTCAGCCGGCCCGTCGGGACCCGGGTCTCCCAGCCCGCCAGGGCCGTCTCGATCGCCGGGACCAGCTTCTCCATGTGCCGCCCGGTGCGCGCCGAGACGTTCACCCGGGGCGCCCACGCCACCTGGCCGAGCTCGGTCTCGATCTCCCGCTCCAGGTAGTAGCGGCGCTCCTCGTCGAGCGTGTCCCACTTGTTGAACGCCAGGACGATCGCGCGGCCCGCCTCGACGGCCATGGTGACGATGCGCTGGTCCTGCACCGAGATGGACTCGGCGGCGTCGATGAGGATGACCGCCACCTCGGCCTTCTCGACGGCGGCCGCGGTGCGCAGCGAGGCGTAGTAGTCGGCGCCCTGCTGGAGGTGGACGCGCTTGCGGATGCCCGCCGTGTCGACGAACTTCCAGGTGACGCCACCGAGTTCGATCAGCTCGTCGACCGGGTCGCGGGTGGTTCCGGCCAGCTCGTTGACGACGACGCGCTCCTCGCCCGCCACCTTGTTCAGCAGGGAGGACTTGCCGACGTTCGGGCGGCCGATCAGGGCGATGCGGCGCGGGCCGCCGATGCCGCCCCCGCCGAACGTCTCGCGCGGCGCCTCGGGCAGCGCCTCCAGGACCTGGTCGAGCATGTCGCCGGTGCCCCGGCCGTGCAGCGCGGAGACCGGGTACGGCTCCCCCAGGCCCAGCGACCACAGGTACGAGGCGTCTGCCTCGCCGCTCGGGCCGTCCACCTTGTTGGCGCAGAGCACGACCGGCTTGCCGGCCTTGCGCAGCAGCCGCACGACGGCCTCGTCGGTGTCGGTGGCGCCGACCTTGGCGTCGACGACGAAGACGACCGCGTCGGCGGCCTCGATGGCGTACTCGGCCTGGGCGGCCACGGAGGCGTCGATGCCGAGGACGTCCTGCTCCCAGCCGCCGGTGTCGACGACCTTGAAGCGGCGGCCCGCCCACTCGGCCTCGTACGTCACACGGTCGCGGGTGACGCCCGGCTTGTCCTCGACGACCGCCTCGCGGCGGCCGATGATGCGGTTCACCAGGGTCGACTTGCCGACATTGGGGCGGCCGACGACGGCGAGCACGGGCAGGGGGCCGTGGCCCGCCGCCTCGATGGCGCCCTCGACGTCCTCGAGGTCGAAGCCCTCCTCCGCGGCGAGCTCCATGAACTCCGCGTACTCGGCGTCGCCGAGCGCCCCGTGGTCGTGCTCGTGCGCGCCCTCGGGCTGGCTGTGGTCGTTCATGAAGTCCGTACCTCGTTCATCGTGGTGGTCGGTGGAGCACCCGCTGTCGTCCGGGCTGATCCACTACTCAAGTGTCGCCTAGCGCCTGGTGAGGCGCCTGGCGTTTTCCAGGTGGGCGGCCAGTTGCTTCTGTATGCGCCCGGTCGCCTCGTCGAGCGCCTTGCGCGTGCGGCGGCCGCTGCCGTCGCCGGCCTCGAAGGGCTCGCCGAAGACGACGTCGACGCGCGAGCGCAGCGGAGGCAGCCCCTTTATCAACCGTCCGGGCCGGTCGGAACTTCCCAGCACGGCGACCGGCACGATCGGGGCACCGCTGCGCACCGCGAAGTACGCGAGCCCCGCGCGCAGCGAGGCGAAGTCGCCCTCGCCCCGCGTGCCCTCCGGGAAGATGCCGAGCACGCCGCCGTTGTCCAGGACGCCGAGCGCCCGGGTGATCGCCGTGCGGTCGGTGGTGTCGCGGTCCACCTTCAGCTGGCCGATGCCGGTCAGGAACGGGTCGAGCGGGCCGACGAACGCCTCCTTCTTGATCAGGAAGTGCGTCGGCCGGGGCGCCACGCCCATGACCATCGGCCCGTCGATGTTGTGGGAGTGGTTGACCGCGAGGATCACCGGCCCGGTCGTGGGCACCCGCCAGGCGCCGAGCACCCGCGGCTTCCACAGCCCGTACATCAGGCCGACGCCGATGCGCCGCCCGACCTCGGCGCCCCGTGTCGAAGGCAGCTCGGTCACTTCCCGGCCCGCTTCTCCTCGACGAGGGTGACGACGCACTCGATGACCTGGGCCAGGGTGAGCTCGGTGGTGTCCACCTCGACGGCGTCGTCCGCCTTGGCGAGCGGGGAGGTCTTGCGGCTGGAGTCGGCCGCGTCGCGCTTGATCAGGGCCTCGCGGGTGGAGTGCACGTCGGCGCCCTTCAGCTCACCGCTGCGGCGGGCGGCACGCGCCTCCGCGGAGGCGGTGAGGAAGATCTTCAGGTCGGCGTCCGGCAGCACGGTCGTGCCGATGTCCCGGCCCTCGACCACGACGCCGTCCTTCGCGGAGGCCGCGATCGAGCGCTGCAGCTCGGTGATCCGCGCGCGCACCTCGGGCACCGCGCTGACCGCGCTGACCTTGGAGGTGACCTCCTGGGTGCGGATCGGGCCGGCCACGTCAACGCCGTCGACGGTGATGGTGGGGGCCTGCGGGTCGGTGCCGGAGACGATCTCGGGCTTGCCGGCCGCGGCGGCGATCGCGGCGGGGTCGTCGATGTCGATGCCGTTGTTCACCATCCACCAGGTGATCGCCCGGTACTGGGCGCCGGTGTCCAGGTAGCTCAGCCCGAGCTGCGCCGCCACGGCCTTCGAGGTGCTCGACTTGCCCGTGCCGGAGGGGCCGTCGATGGCGACAATCACTGGCGTGGCGCTTTCCACAGTGGGGACCTTCCTGGACCGGGCTGGCGGGGGTGGGGGCGCGACTGCCCCGCACAAGGTTACTGGGTGCGCGTCACTCGTCCGGCACAGCGGGGATGAGCCACCCCCGGCCCCGCTCCGGCTACTGCCGGATCGCCCAGCCCCGCTCCCGCAGCGCGGCGGACAGCACCGGAGCCGCCTTCGGCTCCACCATCAGCTGCACCAGACCGGCCTGCTGCCCCGTCGCGTGCTCGATCCGCACGTCCTCGATGTTGACGCCCGCCATGCCCGCGTCCGCGAAGATCCGGGCCAGCTGTCCCGGCTGGTCGTCGATGAGCACGGCCACGACCTCGTAGGCCCGCGGCGCGGACCCGTGCTTGCCGGGGACGCGGACCTGCCCGGCGTTGCCGCGCCGCAGGACGTCCTCGATCCCGCCGGTGCCCTCACGGCGCTTGTGGTCGTCGGAGGACTGCAGCGCGCGCAGCGACCGCACGGTCTCCTCCAGGTCGGCGGCGACCTCCGTGAGCAGGTCGGCGACCGGCCCGGGGTTGGCGGAGAGGATGTCGATCCACATCCGGGGGTCGGAGGCGGCGATCCGGGTCACGTCCCGGATGCCCTGCCCGCACAGCCGTACGGCGGCCTCCTCGGCGTGCTCCAGGCGCGCGGCGACCAGGCTGGAGACCAGGTGGGGCATGTGGGAGACGAGGGCGACGGCCCGGTCGTGGGCGTCGGCGTCCATCACCACCGGCACGGCACGGCAGTGCGAGACCAGCTCCAGGGCGAGGTTCAGCACCTCGGTGTCGGTGTCCCGGGTCGGGGTGAGCACCCAGGGGCGGCCCTCGAACAGGTCGCCGGTCGCGGCGAGCGGGCCGGACTTCTCGCGGCCCGACATGGGGTGCGTGCCGATGTAGGCCGCGAGGTCGAGCCCGCGTTCCTCCAGCTCGCGGCGCGGTCCGCCCTTGACGCTGGCGACGTCGAGGTAGCCGCGCGCCAGGCCGCGGCTCATGGCGTCGGCGAGCACGTCGGCCACGTGCGCGGGCGGGGCGGCGACGATCGCCAGGTCGACGGGCCCGTCCGGCGTCTCGTCCGTGCCGGCGCCGAGCGCGGCCGCCGTACGGGCCTGCTCGGGGTCGGGGTCGGCGAGGTGCACCGTGACGCCCCGCTGGGACAGGGCGAGGGCGGCGGACGTGCCGATCAGCCCGGTGCCGATGACGAGTGCGGTCCTCACTGGGCGATGTCCTTGCGCAGGGCGCCCGCGGCGCCGAGGTAGACGTGGGCGATGTCGGCGCGGGGCCGGTCGGACTCGATGTGTGCGAGGACCCGGACGACGCGCGGCATGGCGCCCTCGATGTCGAGCTCCTGGGCGCAGATCAGCGGGACGTCGACGATGCCGAGCTTGCGCGCGGCGGCGGCCGGGAAGTCGCTGTGCAGGTCGGGCGTGGCCGTGAACCAGATGCTGATCAGGTCGTCGGCGGTGAGGTCGTTGCGCTCCAGGATGGCCGTGAGCAGCGCTCCGACCTGCTCGTCCATGTGTCCGGCCTCGTCCCGTTCGAGTTGGACGGCCCCCCGGACCGCTCGTACCGCCACGGCGCTGCTCCTCGCTGACGTGCCTTCGCTCTGGGTGTCAAGCCTAGTCAGCCCGCGCGGACCGGGTGCGCGGCGCCCGCCGGGTGAGACGCCGGGGTTGCTTCTCCTGGAGCGACTTCGGTGCCAGGATGCAGCTATTTCCGATTTATCCGTCTTCGGCATCCTCGGAGTGACGACATGACCCCCAGCACGACACGCCGCACGGTCCTCATCGCGACGGGCGCGACGGGCGCGGCGGCGCTCGTCGCGGCCTGCGGCTCAGGTGGTGACGACAACGGCTCCGCGTCGACGGGCACCCCCACCGACCAGGGAACCACCGGCACCGGGACGGCCCGCGGCGGCAAGGAGCTGGCCTCCATCGACGAGATCCCGGTCGGCGGCGGCAAGATCTTCAAGGACGACGAGGTCGTGGTGACCCAGCCGGAGCAGGGACGGTTCAAGGCGTTCTCGGCGATCTGCACCCACCAGCGCTGCACGGTGGGCTCCGTCTCCGACGGCACGATCAACTGCCCCTGTCACGGCAGCCGGTTCCGCGTCGCCGACGGCTCGGTCGCGGGCGGCCCGGCGACCCGGCCGCTGCCCGCCGAGCAGATCACCGTGGAGGGAAATTCGGTGCGGCTGGCCTGAGGGTTCCGCGTACGCTCCCGGGCATGCAGCCCGAGACCCTGGTACGCGACCACACGATCTACGCCTGTGTGATGGGGTCGCGCGCCTTCGGGCTGGCGACGGACGGCAGCGACACCGACCGCCGGGGCGTGTTCCTGGCCCCCACACCCCTGTTCTGGCGCTTCGACAAGCCGCCGACGCACGTGGAGGGGCCCGGCGAGGAGCGGTTCAGCTGGGAGCTGGAGCGGTTCTGCGAGCTGGCCCTGCGCGCCAATCCGAACATCCTGGAGTGCCTGCACTCCCCGCTCGTGGAGTACGCCGACGACACCGGCCACGAGCTTCTCGCCCTGCGGGGGGCGTTCCTGTCCCGGCGGGTCCACGAGACGTTCACGCGGTACTCGCGCAGCCAGCGCCGCAAGCTGGAGGCCGACGTCCGCACCCACGGCGCCCCTCGCTGGAAGCACGCGATGCACCTGCTGCGCCTGCTCATCAGCGCCCGGGACCTGCTGCGCACGGGCGCCCTCACGGTCGACGTCGGCGAGCACCGGGAGTCGCTGCTCGCGGTGAAGCGCGGCGAGGTGCCCTGGTCCGAGGTGGCGTCCCGGATGGCCCGCCTGGAGCGGGAGGCCGACGCGGCCGCCGACCGCAGCCCGCTCCCGGCGGAACCGGACCGGCGGCGCGTGGAGGACTTCCTCATCCGCGCCCGCCGGGCCTCGGCCCAGTAACGGCACGCACCGGGCGTCAGGAGTCCCAGAGCGCCCCGAGGGTCAGCAGGTCGCTCCGGTACTCGATGCGGTCGGCCCAGTCGCTCGGCCAGACCTCCGCGCCCAGGTGGGCACCGGCGAAGGCCCCGGCCAGGCAGGCGATCGAGTCCGAGTCACCGGCGGTGCACGCGGCGCGCCGCAGGGCCGTCACGGGCTCCTCCGGGAAGAGCAGGAAGCACAGCAGCCCGGTCGCCATGGCCTCCTCGGCGATCCAGCCCTCGCCGGTGGCCAGGCACGGGTCGGCCTCGGGCGAGACGGTGCCCACGGCGTGCTGGAGGCGGTCGAGGATCTCCAGGCACTCGTCCCAGCCGCGCGCGATGAACTGCTCGGGGCTCGGGTCCTGGGCGCGGCGCCACAGGTCGCCGAGCCAGCGCTCGTGGTAGTGGCTGCGGTTCTCCAGGGCGTACGACCGGAGCATCCCGACCAGCGCGGCCGGCTCGGCGCCCTGCGCGAGCAGCCGTACGGCGTGCGCGGTGAGGTCGGAGGCCGCCAGGCCCGTCGGATGCCCGTGGGTCAGGCCCGCCTGCAACTGGGCGGCGCCCGCCCGCTGTTCGTCGCTCAGGCCGGGCACCAGGCCCAGGGGCGCGACGCGCATGTTGGCACCGCAGCCCTTGGAATTGATCTGGCTGGCGTCCTGCCAGGGCCGGGCCTCGTCCTTCAGGAGCGAGCAGGCCCTCAGGCAGGTCCCGCCGGGGGCGCGGTTGTTCTCCGGCGACTGGTACCAGTCCAGGAACTCCTCACGCAGGGTCCGGGCGAGCCCGGACGGGGTGAGCAGCCCCCGGTCCATCGCCGAACGCACCGCCCGCCCCACCGCCAGCGTCATCTGCGTGTCGTCCGAGACGTAGGCGTGCCTCGGCAGCGGCAGCTCCCGCCAGGGCCCGTGCTTGGCGAGGATCGTCGGCACGTCGTCGAACTCGGTCGGATACCCCAGCGCGTCCCCGAGGGCGAGCCCCGTGAGTGCTCCGGTGGCGGCTTGCTTGTGAACGAGCGTGGTCATGTGGGGCGTCCTTCCCGGGGCGGCCGGAGGAGAGGCGGATGGAGGGTGGTTGCGGTACCGGCGCGGTAGAGCGCGGCGGGCTTGCCCCGGCCGCCGGTCAGCCGCGCGGCGCCGGGGGCGGGTTCGACGAAGCCCGGCGTGGCGAGCACCTTGCGCCGGAAGTTGGGCCGGTCGAGTTCGGTGCCCCACACGGTCTCGTAGACCCGCTGGAGCTCCCCGAGGGTGAACTCGGGCGGGCAGAACGCGGTGGCGAGGCAGGTGTACTCGAGCTTGGCGCCGACGCGGTCGTGGGCGTCGGCCAGGATGCGGTCGTGATCGAAGGCGAGCGGCCCCGCCGTGCCGTGGGGCACCCAGTCGGCCCGTGCGGCGTCGCTGCCGCCGTGCGCCTCGGGGGCGTCGGGCAGCAGCGCGGTGAAGGCGACCGACACGACCCGCATCCGGGGGTCGCGGCCGGGCTCGCTGTACGTCCGCAGCTGCTCCAGATGCAGCCCCGAGACGTCCGACAGGCCGGTCTCCTCGGCGAGTTCACGCCGCGCGGCCGTCTCCGCGGACTCGTCCGGCCGGACGAACCCGCCGGGCAGGGCCCGGTGTCCGGCGTACGGCTCCTGCCCGCGCTCGACGAGCAGCACGTGCAGGGCGCCGTCGCGGACGGTGAAGACGGCGAGGTCGACCGTGACGGCGAAGGGTTCATGGGCGTGCTTGTCGTAGCCGTCCATGACCTGCACCCCCTTTAATAGTCACCGCGACTATAAAAGGGGGTGCGTGTCACTCACAAGTTCTAGAGGTCGACTTCCTGCATCAGCATCCCGACCTCCGTGTTGGACAGCCGGCGCAGCCAGCCGGACTTCTGGTCGCCGAGGGTGATCGGGCCGAAGGCGACCCGCACCAGCTTGTCGACCGGGAAGCCGGCCGCGGCCAGCATGCGGCGCACGATGTGCTTGCGGCCCTCGTGGAGGGTGACCTCGACGAGGTAGTTCTTGCCGGTCTGCTCGACGACCCGGAAGTGGTCCGCGCGGGCGTAGCCGTCCTCCAGCTGGATGCCGTCCTTCAGCTGCTTGCCCAGGTCGCGCGGGATGGGGCCGACGATGTGCGCGAGGTAGGTCTTCTTCACGCCGTACTTCGGGTGGGTCAGGCGGTGCGCCAGCTCGCCGTGGTTGGTGAGCAGGATGACGCCCTCGGTCTCGGTGTCGAGCCGGCCGACGTGGAAGAGGCGCGTCTCACGGTTGGTGACGTAGTCCCCGAGGCACTGCCGGCCCTCGGGGTCCTCCATCGTCGAGACGACACCGGCGGGCTTGTTCAGCGAGAAGAACTGGTAGCGCTGGGTGGCGACGGTCAGACCGTCGACCTTGATCTCGTCCTTCTCCGGGTCGACCCGCCTGCCCTGCTCCAGGACGATCTCGCCGTTGACCTCGACCCTGGCCTCCTCGATCAGCTCCTCGCAGGCGCGCCGGGAGCCGAAGCCGGCCCGGGCGAGGACCTTCTGCAGCCGCTCGCCCTCCTGCTCGGCGCCGGGGAAGGTCTTCGGGAGCTTGACCTCCTTCTTCCCGGCGTACCGGTCGCGGTTGCGCTCCTCGATCTGCGCCTCGTACTCACGCGGGCGCGCAGGGGCGCTACGCCCCTGCTTCTGGGGCTGCTTGGGTCCGCCCTTGGCGCCGCCACGCGCGGCGCCCCCGCGCCCTGCCTTGGGGCCGTCCTTCGTCGCCCCGGGGCCCACGTCGTAGCGGCGCTCCTCGGGGCGGGGCTTGCGGGGGCGGCCCTGCCCCTGCTTCTGGTCCCTGTTGTTGCCGGCGCCGCGGTGGTTACCGCGCCCGCCGCTCTTGCCGCTGCCGCTGCTTCGCATCAAAGTTCCGTCTGGTCGTCTTCGTCGTCGGTCCCCGGGCTCACCGGGCGGCCCGGCGCGTCGTCGTCGGGCGCGTCCGGGTCGAACGACGGTACGCCCTCCTGGGTCTCGGCCTCGATCGCCTCCGCCTCCGGGAGGAAGGGCGCGAGCTCCGGGAGCTCGTCCAGACCGCGCAGGCCCATCCGCTCCAGGAAGTAGTTCGTCGTCCTGTACAGGATCGCACCTGTTTCGGGTTCCGTGCCCGCCTCCTCTATCAGGCCGCGCTGCAGGAGGGTGCGCATGACGCCGTCGCAGTTCACTCCGCGCACCGCCGAGACGCGGCTGCGGCTGACGGGTTGCCGGTAGGCGACGACCGCCAGGGTCTCCAGGGCGGCCTGGGTGAGGCGGGCCTGCTGGCCGTCCAGCACGAAGCGCTCGACGGCGGGCGCGTACGCGGCGCGGGTGTAGAAGCGCCAGCCGTTCGCGACGAACCGCAGTTCGAAGCCGCGGCCCTGGACGGTGTACTCGTCGGCCAGCTCGCGCAGGGCGTCCGCGATCTGCCGCTTCGGCCGCTCCAGTATCTTCGCGAGGTGCTCCTCGGTCGCGGGCTCGTCGACGACCATGAGGACGGCTTCGAGGGCGGGCTTGAGGTCGAGAGCGGCGACGTCGCGCAGCCCGGCCGGGACCTCGGTGGTTTCCTGGCTCACGCCTTCTTCTCCTCCTTCGGCGGTTCGGGCGGCCGGTCGAACTCGTCGGTGACGGTCGGTGTCTCGTCCCCGTCCCCGCCGGTCCACCGCACGAGCAGCTCCCCGAGCGCGGCCTCCTGCTCCAGCGCGACGGCCTTCTCGCGGTACAGCTCCAGCAGCGCGAGGAACCTCGCCACGACGGTCAAGGTGTCGTCGGTGTCCGCCACGAGCGCCCGGAAGCT
This sequence comes from Streptomyces olindensis, assembly GCF_040645895.1. Taxonomy (NCBI): domain Bacteria; kingdom Bacillati; phylum Actinomycetota; class Actinomycetes; order Kitasatosporales; family Streptomycetaceae; genus Streptomyces; species Streptomyces olindensis. Next base: position 25,533 of record NZ_JBEYZD010000062.1, read on the forward strand.
GGCCTCGCCGAGCTCCCTGAGCCGGGCGACGACGATCTGCGCCTGCTCCTGCACGCTGACCAGGGGGGCGTGGATGTGGTCGACGTAGACCTGCGGCTTGGGCTTCGGCTGCATCGCCTTCACGGCGAGCCTGGCGAACCCTTCCGCCCCGATGCTGATGACGACCTCGGGCAGCAGTTCGGCGTGTTCCGGTTCGAGGCCGACGGTACGGGGGTAGCGCCGGGCCTCGTCGTCGAGCCGCCCGCTGAAGATGTCGGCGATCTGCTTGTACGCGCGGTACTGGAGCAGCCGCGCGAACAGCAGGTCCCGGGCCTCCAGCAGTGCCAGGTCGGCCTCGTCCTCCACCTCGGCGGCGGGCAGCAGCCGGGCCGCCTTCAGATCGAGCAGGGTGGCCGCGACCACGAGGAACTCGGTCGTCTCGTCGAGGTCCCAGTCCGGCCCCATGGCCCGGATGTGCGCCATGAACTCGTCGGTCACCTTGGACAGCGCGACCTCGGTGACGTCCAGCTTGTGCCGTGAGATCAACTGCAGCAGCAGATCGAAGGGCCCCTCGAAGTTGGCGAGCCGGACCTTGAAGACCCCGTCGTCGCCGTCGGCACCTCCGACCGAGGGCTCGGCGGCGTCCCCCGGCCCGCTCCGCCCCAGCGGGTTCGGCGCTCCGCCGGCCGCGCCGGCTCCGCCCGGACCCGGCGGAGGAACAGCCGTGGCTCCCGCGTCCGGGCCGAGGACCCCGGCGTCGACCCCGGGGGTGGCGGCGTAACCCTGGCGCGGGGCCCCGGTCCCGACGGACTCGACGGCCGGAGCGGCGGCCCCGGCCGCAGCGACCGTCCCAGGGGCGAAGTGCCCACGTCCTGCCGCCGCACGGCCGACCTGGGGCCCGGCCCCGGACGTGTCGCCCGCCTCGCTCGGCGACTCGGCAGCCCCGACGCCGGCCGACGGCCCGCCCGACGACGGCCCACCCGATTCGCGGGCGTCCGCAGGCAGCACCTCAAGTCCGGCGGCGTCCGCAGGCAGCGCCTCAAGCCGGACAGTCTCAGCGGGGAGCGCCTCAGGCCCGGCCGTGTCCGCGGACAGATCCTCAGGCCCGGCCGTGTCCGCCGACAGCGCGTCAGGCGTGACCGCGCCCGTCGGGGGCACATCCGGCTCCGCCGCAACCGTCGGCTCCACCGGCGGAGCCACCCGTGGAGCCCCCGGCCCACGCCCCAGCGCACGCCGGCGGCCGGGCGGGCCGCCGGGGGGAGGTGGGGAAGCGTTCGAGGTCATGGCCCCCGCAGGCTACCGCTACCGCCCGCGCAGTCGGCGTACGAGGATGCTGGCGTCCCCGCGGGTCTCCAGGTCGGCCAGGACCACGGCGACCGCCTCACGGACGATGCGCCCGCGGTCGACGGCCAGGCCGTGCTCGCCGCGGAGCACGAGACGGGCGTGCTCCAGGTCCATGAGCTCCTCGGCCGAGACGTACACCGTGATCTTCTCGTCGTGCCGCTCACGGCCGCTGGGACGGCGCGCGGCCGCCCGCCCGCGCTTGCGCGGTGCCGCCGCGGCGGCAGAACCTTCCTGCGCCGCCTGCCGACGCCCGGCACCGGAACGCTCGGCGGCCGCGGAACGGCTGCGGGACTCCCCGGCCTCGGCCGGCTCCGCGTCGGCCGCGACGTGCTCCGCGCCCTCGCCGTCACCGCCCTGCGCGGGCACCGACTGCGGCGCGTCCTCCGCGGCCGCTGCCGCCGCCGCGTCGCCCTCGCCCGCCGGTGCGGGCACCCGGGCGTCGCCGTTGGCCTGGCGCCTGGGCGTGGACGACTGCAGCCCCATCCCCCCAGTCGTACGGAAGAGTTCGTCGGCCCCCGGCAGACTCACTCGGCGTGACACCGGGCGAGCACCTCCCTGGCGAGCTGGCGGTAGGCGGCGGCACCGACGGAGTTGGAGGCGTACGTGGTGATCGGCTCACCGGCGACCGTGGTCTCCGGGAAGCGGACCGTGCGCCCGATGACCGTGTGGTAGACGTGGTCGTCGAACGCCTCGACGACACGCGCGAGCACCTCACGGCTGTGCACCGTGCGCGAGTCGTACATCGTGGCGAGGATTCCGTCGAGCTCCAGCTCCGGGTTGAGCCGTTCCTGGACCTTCTCGATGGTCTCGGTCAGCAGGGCCACACCACGGAGGGCGAAGAACTCGCACTCCAGCGGCACGATCACCTTGTGCGCGGCCGTCAGGGCGTTCACCGTGAGCAGGCCGAGCGAGGGCTGGCAGTCGATGACGATGAAGTCGTAGTCGGGCAGCAGCGGCTTCAGGGCGCGCTGCAGCGTCGACTCGCGGGCGACCTCGGAGACGAGCTGGACCTCCGCAGCCGACAGGTCGATGTTGCTGGGCAGCAGGTCCATGTTGGGGACCGCCGTCTTCAGCAGCACCTCGTCGGCCGCCATCCCCCGCTCCATGAGCAGGTTGTAGACGGTGAGGTCCAGTTCCATCGGGTTGACGCCGAGACCGACCGACAGCGCGCCCTGCGGGTCGAAGTCCACGAGCAGGACCCGGCGTCCGTACTCCGCGAGCGCGGCACCCAGGTTGATGGTCGACGTGGTCTTGCCGACGCCGCCCTTCTGGTTGCACATCGCGATGATCTTCGCGGGTCCGTGGTCGGTCAGTGGGCCCGGGATCGGGAAGTACGGCAGCGGACGCCCGGTCGGGCCGATGCGCTCCCGGCGCTGTCTGGCAGCGTCGGGAGCGAGCGTGGCCGCGTACTCGGGGTCGGGCTCGTACTCCGCGTCGGGGTCGTAGAAGTGCCCCTCGGGCAGTTCGTCGTAGTCGGCGAAGTGGTTGTGGGGCGCGCCACTTCCGTCGCCGGCCATGGCGTTCACGTGATGGCCATCCATCTTCTGGTGTGCTGTGTGAGTCGCCTGCTGACTCTGGTGGGCTGCGAAGGTGCGCACAGCGACGGAGCCGACAGCCTCGAACCCCGCGGAGCCCTGGCCCCGTGCAGGCATTCCTGGTTGACCACCCCCGGGAGTAAATGTCGACTCATTCACAAGTCGTCTTACCTCCTTGGTGACCAGGAAACTTCTAGACAGGTCAGCGTGGCACCATGCCGACGGTTGGCGACTCTATGGCGTGTCGGGCGTCCGCAGCAACACAATCCGCCGGACCCGGCCCGATGTGTCGGCAATGAAACATCCCGCTGTCAAGGGCGTACGGCCGTCGCACGGCAGGTTTCACCGGTGTGCGAATCGGTTGAAGGGTTACGTTCGAGGCGAGTTGCTCGAGAATCGCGAAGTGACCATACACACATCCGGCCGGACCTTGTCGGGCAAGGTCCGGCCGGGTGCGCGGCGTTGACGAGCCGTGTTGACGTATCGCCTTTGCCGTGGGGTTACTTAGCCGACTTACCGGCTGCCACCGCGTCGGGGCGGGGCTCAGCCGAGCAGCGAGGACAGCTCCACGTGCTCCACGCCGTGCGCCTCGGCGACCTCGCGGTAAACGACCTTGCCGTCATGGGTGTTGAGGCCCTTGGCCAGCGCCGGGTCGCGGCGCAGCGCGCCCGCCCAGCCGTGGTCGGCCAGTTCGACGATGTACGGCAGCGTGGCGTTGGTCAGCGCGTAGGTGGAGGTGTTGGGGACCGCGCCGGGCATGTTGGCGACGCAGTAGAAGACCGAGTTGTGGACCTGGAAGGTCGGCTCGGCGTGAGTGGTCGGACGGGAGTCCTCGAAGCAGCCGCCCTGGTCGATCGCGATGTCGACAAGGACACTTCCCGGCTTCATCCGGGAGACGAGCTCGTTGGTGACAAGCTTCGGGGCCTTGGCGCCGGGGACCAGGACGGCGCCGATGACCAGGTCGGCCTCCAGGCAGGCCTTCTCCAGCTCCAGGGCGTTGGAGACGACGGTCTGGATCTTCGTACCGAAGATCTTGTCCGCCTCGCGGAGCTTGTTCACGTCCTTGTCGAGCAGGGTCACGTGGAAGCCCAGGCCGATGGCGATCTGCGCCGCCTGCCAGCCGGAGACACCGCCGCCGATGACGACCGCCCGGCCGGCCGGCACGCCGGGGACACCGCCGGGGAGCACGCCCCGGCCGCCGTTGGCGCGCATCAGGTGGTAGGCGCCGACCTGCGGGGCCAGCCGGCCGGCGACCTCGGACATCGGGGCCAGCAGCGGCAGCGCGCGGCTGGGCAGCTCGACCGTCTCGTAGGCGATCGCCGTGGTGCCGGACTCCAGCAGGGCGTCCGTGCACTCCTTGGAGGCGGCCAGGTGCAGGTAGGTGAAGAGCGTCTGGTCCTTGCGGAGGCGGTGGTACTCCTCGGCGATGGGCTCCTTGACCTTCAGCAGCAGGTCGGCGGTGGCCCACACCTCGTCGGCGGTGTCCAGGATCCGGGCACCGGCGGCGACGTACTCCTCGTCCGTGATCGAGGAGCCGACGCCGGCGCCGCGCTCGACGACGACCTGGTGGCCGTGGCGCACCAGCTCGTGCACACCGGCAGGGGTGATGGCCACCCGGAACTCGTTGTTCTTGACCTCGCGGGGAATGCCGACCTTCACGTCGATCACGGTCCTTGGCTCAGAGGGTATGGGGGGTATTTCTTAGACATACCCGGGCACGCACGGGCACACCGGGAGAGACCGCAGGAGAACGTGCGGCAGAGCCAGTCTAATGAAGGTGTTCCCGCTGTCTAGCCTTTCATTACATCAATCTTCAGCCGATGCGGTACGGATTTCGCAGGCGTCCGGTTCCGTTTGAAGGTTTGAGTCGTCGAGGAGCCGCTCGGCGGCACCCCGGTGCAGCCCGGCCGAGGCGGGGTCGCCGAGGTGTTCGAGGGTGTCGGCGACCCGCAGGTGCAGCGCGGCCTGCAAGCGCGTGTCCTCGGCCCGTCGCGCCCACTCCACGGCCTCCCGGCAGGTGCGCAGCGACTCCTCGGGCCGGCCCGCGTACTCCTGGACCCGCGCCAGCTCGCTCAACGCCCGCGCCTGGGCGGCCACGTCGCCGCATCGCCGGTGCCCGGAGATCGCCGAGCGCCAGTTGCGCAGGGCCTCGCCGTAGCGGCCGGCGTAGGTGTGGGCGGCGGCGATCCGCCCGTACAGCCGGGCGGCGTCGGCCCGCTCGCCCCGGGCGAGCCGCTCGGTCAGGGCCCGGCCGAACCAGTCGGCGGCCCGGTCGAAGTCGCCGAGCTCCAGGTGCGCGCCGCCTACGGATTCCATCGCGCGGCCGGTCGCATACGGGTCGTTCACCTCGCGCCCGGCGTCCAGCGCGGCCCGGTAGCGCGTCAGGGCGTCGGCCGTGCGGCCGGTGCGGGCGTCGAGGTCGCCGAGGTTCAGCAGCGCGGCGGCCCGCTCCCGGGGCAGGTCGCGGCGCTCGGCGATGTCGAGGACCAGGCTGTGGATGTCGTACAGGTCGGGCGCCGCCGCCTGGGTGCCGATGTGGGCCACCATGGCCCGCACCAGCTGGGACATCAGCCGCCGGGCCAGGGTGTCCAGCTCCCCGTCGGCGACGGCGAGCCGGGCCGAGGCCAGCAGGGCGGGCCGGGTCAGGCGCAGCCAGTCGGCCGCCGCCCGGGGGGTGGGGAAGCGCAGAGCGCGCGGCATGTCGAGGAGTTTCTGACGCGCCTCGGGGCTGTCGGTCTCGGTGATCGCGCGGCATGCCTGGAGCAGCCGTACGGTCCGCTCCAGCATGCGGGCGCGGGCCAGCTGGAGCTCCGCCGGGCGCTCGTGGTGGCGGGCGAAGGCGCGGAGCAGAGGGTGCAGGCAGCCGGGCACCTCGTACTGCGGCAGCGGCGCGTCCACGGCGTGCAGGAAGCCGAGGGCGACCAGGTCGTCGAGGGTGGTGCGGGCGGTGCCGACCGAGCAGCCGGCGAGTGCGGAGGCGGTCTGCGGGTCGACCAGTCCGGCCGGGGCGAGGGAGAGCAGGCGCAGCATCCGGGCGGCGGAGGCGGGCAGGCCGGCGTGGGCGAGGCGGAAGACCCGGGTGAGTGCCGTCCCCTCGGGTTCTTCGGCGCGCAGCTGCTTGGCGAGGTCGGAGACGGCCGCCTTGGGGCGGGCGGCGAGCCAGCCGCCGGCCAGCATCAGTGCGGCCGGCTGGCCCTGGCACTCCTCGGCGAGGCCCTCGGCGGCCCGGGGATCGACGGTGATGCGCACCGAACCGGTGTGCCGGGACAGCAGCTCCACGCCGGACTTGGCGTCCAGGCCGCCCAGGGTGCAGGGGCGGACGTCCGAGATCCCGGTCAGCGGGCCCTCGGAGACCGCGACGACCAGGCAGTCCGGGGCATCGGGCAGCAGGGCGTCGACCTGCTCGGCGTCGGCCGCGTCGTCCAGCAGGAGCAGGGCCCGGCGGTCGGCGAGGGCGGTGCGCAGGGCGTCGGTGAGGTCGTCCTCGGCGGCCCCGGCCGGGGCCTCCTCGTCCAGGGCGGTGAGCAGGTCGCGGGCGGCGCGCTCGACGGGGACGGGGGTGCCGTCGGGGTCGGTGAGGCGGGCGCGCAGCACGCCGTCCGGGTAACGGTCCGCGACCTGCCGCACGAGTTCCTCCGCGAGTGCGGAGCGGCCCGAGCCGGGCCGGCCGGCGATGAGCAGGACCCGCGCGCGGGGTGCTTTGCGGCCCGCCAGCGTGTCCAGTCCGGCGCGCTCGATGTCGGCGCGCAGTTCCTTCAACTCCCGTGTGCGGCCAAGGAACCGGTTCTCCACGGCAGCGCGTCCGGTCAGCCGCGCGTCGCCTGTCTCCACGACCTGATCCGTCACGGGCCACACTCCCGTCCCACCGCACCTGCGAGCCCGCCGGGACTCCGGTTCGGGCGTGTTGCAGAGCCTAGTTCACGCTCTGCAACGTTCCGGGTGGAGCGCGGCGGGCGGGACGAGCGTTCGCCCGATCGGATCAACAGATCGTAGGACCGCAGGCTTCAAGGTCGTGTCCCAGAGGGGGCACGGGGCTGTGCCTGATGGCGGCTCCGCAGCGCGGGCGCGACCGGCCACGGCGGCTCCGCAGCGCGGGCGCGACCGGCCACGGCGGCGCCGCACCGGCCCGACGACCACCGCGGCACCCACCTACCCCCCGGCCGAGCGGCTACGCCTCGAAGGGACGCGCCGGCCAGGGAGCCTGCGCCGGGCGCAGCGCGTCCAGACCGTCACCGGCCCGCGCGGCGACCAGCGACAGGACGCCCACGACGAGGCAGTTGTTGTGCAGCTCCCCCACCAGTACGCCCCGGACCAGCTCCTCGACCGGCACCCGGTCGAGCTCCATGTCGGCCTCTTCCTCCTCGACCGCGAAGCGCTCGCCCTCCGCCTCGGACAGATCACGCGCGAGGAAGATCCGGACCGCCTCGTCACAGCCGCCGGGGGTGGTGTACACGTCGGTCAGCACCCGCCAGTCCTCGGCCTTGACGTGCGCCTCCTCGTACAGCTCGCGCTGCGCGGCGTGCAGCGGGTTCTCGCCGGGCACGTCGAGCAGTCCGGCCGGGATCTCCCACAGCTTGTGGCGCACGGGGTGGCGGTACTGGCGCAGGACCAGGACGCGGTCGGCCTCGTCGAGGGCGAGGACGGCCACGGAGCCGGGGTGGACCTGGTAGTCGCGGCGCACCACGGTGCCGTCGGGCATGACCACGTCGTCGGTACGCACGGAGGTCTTGTTGCCCACGAAGGGGGTCTCCGTCGCCCGGACGTCCCACTCCTCCGGGGTGTCCTTGATCGTCATGCCTGTCCTTCCACTGCTCTGCACGACCTGCCGAAAAAAACCGGGGTGCACACCCTTTGAAGGGATGCACCCCGGCCACCGTACAACTGGTGTGTTACTTCGAAGTCTTCCGCTCGACCGCGGCCTTGACGAGCCCGGCGAACAGCGGGTGCGGACGCGTCGGGCGCGAGCGCAGCTCCGGGTGCGCCTGGGTCGCGACCAGGTACGGGTGGACGTCGCGCGGGTACTCGACGTACTCGACGAGCTTGCCGTCCGGCGAGGTGCCGGAGAACAGGATGCCCGCCCTCTTCTCCAGCTCGGCGCGGTAGGCGTTGTTCACCTCGTAGCGGTGACGGTGGCGCTCCTCGACGTACTCCTTGCCGTCGTACACCTCGCGCACGATCGAACCCTCGGCCAGCTTCGCCGGGTACATGCCGAGCCGCATGGTGCCGCCCATGTCACCCTCACCGGCGACGATGTCGAGCTGCTCGGCCATCGTGGAGATGACCGGGTGGGCGGTCGCCGGGTCGAACTCGGTGGAGTTGGCGTCGGAGATGTCGGCGAGGTGGCGCGCGGCCTCGATCACGATGCACTGCAGGCCGAGGCAGAGGCCGAGCAGCGGGATCTTGTTCTCGCGGGCGTACTTGATCGCGCCGACCTTGCCGAGCACACCGCGGTCGCCGAAGCCGCCGGGGATGCAGATCCCGTCGACGTCCTCAAGCTGCGCCTTGGCGCCCGCCGGGGTCTTGCAGTCGTCGGAGGTGACCCACTTGATCTTCACGCGGGCGCGGTTGGCGAAGCCGCCGGCGCGCAGCGCCTCGGTGACCGACAGGTAGGCGTCGGGCAGGTCGATGTACTTGCCGACCAGCGCGAGGGTGATCTCGTGGTCGGGGTTGTGGACGCGGTCGAGCAGGTCGTCCCAGGTCGTCCAGTCCACGTCGCGGAACGGCAGGTCCAGCTTGCGGACGACGTAGGCGTCCAGGCCCTCGCCGTGCACGGTCTTGGGGATGTCGTAGATCGAGCGGGCGTCGGGGCAGGCCACGACGGCGGCCTCGTCGACGTCGCACATCAGCGAGATCTTCCGCTTGATCGCGGTGGGCACCTCGCGGTCGCAGCGCAGCACGATCGCGTCCGGCTGGATACCGATGTTGCGCAGGGCCGCAACCGAGTGCTGGGTGGGCTTCGTCTTCAGCTCACCCGAGGGGCCGATGTACGGCAGGAGCGAGATATGGACGACGAAGACGTTGTCACGGCCGACCTCGTGCCGGACCTGGCGGACGGTCTCCAGGAACGGCAGCGACTCGATGTCGCCGACCGTGCCGCCGACCTCGGTGATCACGACGTCGACCTCGTCCGTCGCCATGCGGCGGATGCGGTGCTTGATCTCGTTGGTGATGTGCGGGATGACCTGCACGGTGTCGCCCAGGTACTCGCCGCGCCGCTCCTTGGCGATCACGGTGTTGTAGACCTGGCCGGTGGTGACGTTCGCGGAGCCGTCGAGGTCGCGGTCGAGGAACCGCTCGTAGTGGCCGATGTCCAGGTCGGTCTCGGCGCCGTCGTTGGTGACGAACACCTCACCGTGCTGGAAGGGGTTCATCGTGCCCGGGTCGACGTTGAGGTACGGGTCGAGCTTCTGCATCACGACGCGCAGACCGCGGGCCTTGAGCAGCATGCCGAGGCTGGAGGCCGTCAGGCCCTTGCCCAGCGAGGAGGCGACACCCCCGGTGACGAAGATGTGCTTGGTCGTCGAATTACGAAAAGCGGCGGGCGGCATGGCCAAGACGGGGCTCCCGTGGTCGCGGTCTGGGGGTGCGGTGCGGCTGCCCGCCGGAAAACTCCGGGGTGCCGTCGCTGCGGTTCGGGGGTTCCCTGTCGGGAAGGGGCCCACCGGTCCACGGGCTACCAGCGTATCAGCGCCGCGGGAGGATGGCTTCCGGCCACGCTCCGCGCACGCGCCGACACGGAGGCGAGCGTCGTCACCGGTCTCTCACCCGTTGCTCACTCGTTCGGCGTACTCACCTTGCCCGGAGCGGCACACACATCATCTGCGTGCGTCGTATCCTGCTCGGACACTCGCTGCCGAGCCCGCCCGGCCCAACGGCACCACCCACCGCCCGTGAGTCCCGGAACAACGTGAGCTCGTCAGTTCGTTGAGCAACAATTGGCGCTTTGCATGACGGCTGAGTGACCTGTTTTGCTTCACCGCTCAACGACGCATTGCAAGACTTGCCGAAAACCCCCCTTGACCGCACTAGCGACAGCCCCCTCGTGGGGTGACGTGGCCGTTCGACTGGAGTTGCACGTGGCCGGGCGCATCGAAGACTACGCACTCATCGGAGACATGCAGACCGCTGCCCTGGTCTGCCGGGACGGGACAGTCGACTGGCTGTGCCTGCCCCGCTTCGACTCGCACGCCATCTTCGCCGGCCTGCTGGGCAACGAGGAGCACGGCTTCTGGCGGCTCGGCCCCGCGTACGCCTCCGACCAGGAGCCGCCCCGGGCCGTCCGGCGCAGCTACCGCGGCGACTCGCTGATCCTGGAGTCCGAGTGGGACACCCAGCGGGGCACGGTCCGGGTGACCGACTTCATGCCGCCGCGTGACGGCGCCCCGCAGCTGATCCGGATCGTGGAGGGCGTCTCTGGCCGCGTGCCGATGCGCTCGGCGCTGCGGATGCGGTTCTCCTACGGGCGGGTGGTGCCGTGGGTGCACAAGCACGACGGGCGCACGGTGGCGGTGGCGGGCCCGGACTCCGTGTGGTTCGACACATCGGCCGAGACCTACGGCAAGTCGCTCACGACGTACGCGGACTTCACGGTCGCCCCCGGTGACCGGATCGCGTTCACGATCTCCTGGCAGCCCTCGCACAAGGAGCCGCCGCCGCTGCCCGAGCCGGAGCAGTCGCTGGAGGCGACGGAGGACTTCTGGCGCGAGTGGGTCGACCACTGCACGTACCACGGCCCCTACCGCGAGGCCGTGATCCGCTCGCTGATCACACTGAAGGCCCTGACGTACGCCCCGACCGGCGGCATCGTCGCCGCGCCGACCACCTCCCTGCCGGAGGACATCGGCGGCGTCCGCAACTGGGACTACCGCTACACGTGGCTGCGCGACGCGGCGATCACCCTGTCCTCGCTGCTGCGCACCGGCTACCGCGAGGAGGCCCGCGCCTGGCGCGAGTGGCTGCTGCGCGCGGTGGCCGGCGACCCGGAGAACCTGCAGATCATGTACGGCATCGCCGGCGAGCGCGAGCTCGGCGAGGCGGAGCTGGACTGGCTCCCGGGCTACGAGGGCTCCACCCCGGTCCGGGTCGGCAACGGCGCGGCGCACCAGCTCCAGCTGGACGTCTACGGCGAGGTCACCGAGGCCCTGCACCTGGCCCACATGACGGGCCTCGCGCGCAACGACTACGCCTCGCTGCTCCAGCTCAAGCTGATCCGCTACCTGGAGGACCACTGGCAGGACCCGGACGAGGGCATCTGGGAGGTGCGCGGCCCGCGCCGCCACTTCGTGCACTCCAAGGTCATGGCCTGGGTCGCCGTCGACCGCACGATCAAGCTGATCGAGTCCGGCGACGCCGACGGCCCGCTGGAGCGCTGGAAGGAACTGCGCGACGACATCCACCGGGACGTGTGCGAGAAGGGCTACGACAAGGAGCGCAACACCTTCACGCAGTCGTACGGCTCGAAGGAGCTGGACGCCTCCCTGCTGCTGATCCCGCAGATGGGCTTCCTGCCGCCGGACGACAAGCGGGTCATCGGCACGATCGAGGCGATCCAGCGGGAGCTGTCCACGCCGGACGGCTTCATCCTGCGCTACCCGACCTCGGGCGGCCACGAGGGCGTCGACGGCCTGCCCGGTGACGAGGGCGCGTTCCTCGCCTGCTCGTTCTGGATGGCCGACGACCTGGCGATGATCGGCCGCGTGGACGAGGCCCGCAAGCTGTTCGAGAAGCTGCTGTCCCTGCGCAACGACCTGGGCCTGCTGGCCGAGGAGTGGGACCCGCGGCTGCAGCGCCAGGTGGGCAACTTCCCGCAGGCGTTCAGCCACGTGCCGCTCATCGACACGGCGCTGCGTCTGACCGCCTCCGGCGCCTACGGCGGCTGACCGGGGCCGGTGGCCCTCCTCCCGGGCGTCACCGCGGCCTGAGGGCCGTGAGCGTGCGCTCCCCCGCCGGGTCGCCCGCCGTGGCCGGGACGAGGGCGATCTCGTCGAGACCGGCCTCGGCGTAGGCGTCGATGCGGGCGCGGACGGTGGCCGCGTCGCCGACGAGGGCGACCGTGCCCGCGGCCTTGGGCGGCAGGGCCCGCAGCAGCGTGTCCGGGTCGGCGCCCTTGGCGGCCAGCTCGACGACCTCGGCGAACCCGGCGTCGACGAACATGTCGCTGTAGCCCGGCACGGTGAGGTAGCCGACGACGCTGCGCAGGATCTGCCGGAGCGTCTCGGGCTCGGGGTCCACGGCTGCGGGCAGCCAGGCGGCCAGCCGCGGCGGCGTACGGCCTGCCCGCTCGGCGGCCGCGAGCATCCGCGCCCGCAGCAGGCGGACCTGCTCCGGCGAGACGATGTCGAGCAGCATCCGGTCGGCGTGCGCGACGGCCGTGGCGACCGCGCGCTCGCCGAAGGCCGCCACGGTGAGCATCCCCCCGGGCGGCGACAGCCGGCGCGGGAAGCCGCTGCCGGGCACGACCGGCTCGCCCGGCACGCTGTCCATGAGCGCGCGCACCGTCGCGGCCGACTCCTCCAGGGTCGCGGCGGGCCGGGTGCGCGGCCGGCCGTGCACGCCCTCGACGACCCGCTTGCTGGAGGTGCCCAGGGCCACGCCGACGGGCCGGCCGGTGACGGCCGCGGTGGAGGCGGCGCCCCGGACGACGGTGAGCGGGTCGCGCACCGACACGGGCACGGGCCCGGCCGTCAGCGTGGCCTGCCGCGTGGCCGCGCCGATCGCCGTCGCCAGGACGAACGAGTCCCACGTCGGACCCTCGCCCGCCCACACCTCCCGGTAGCCGAGCCGGTCGGCGAGCACCGCGACCCGCAGTGGCTCCTCGACCGGACTGTCGTCCTCCCGCCCCACGGCGACCACGCTGATGTCCATGACGGCGCCCGTACCCGGTCGATCACGCGGTAATCCCGGGGCGTGATCGTTCCCTGGTGGCCGCGGAGATGTCCGGGAGGCACCCGCGCGGGTAGCGTCCGGCACATGGACAGCGGGACGGACAGCGCGTACGACACGCAGGGCGCCGGGATCACCGTGCAGCGGGCGCTGGAGCTGCCGGGGCTGCGCAGCGGGCTGCCCGAGGTGCTGGCGGGGGCCGACCGGCTCGGGCGGACCGTGCGCTGGGTGCACGCCGGCGAGGTGCCGCACATCGCCTCACTGCTCAAGGGCGGTGAACTGCTGCTGACCACGGGCTACGGCCTCGGTGCCCGCCCGGCCGAGCAGCGGGCGTTCGTGCGCACGCTGGCCGAGCGCGGCATCGCCGCCCTGGTCGTGGAGCTCGGCCCGCGCTTCGCCCGGCTGCCCGCGGCCCTCGTCGACACGGCACGTTCGTCCGGGCTGCCGCTCGTCCAATTGCACCGCGAGGTGCCGTTCGTCACCGTCACGGAGGAGATCCACACCGAGATCGTCAACGGCCACTACGCGCTGCTCCAGCGGGCCGAGGAGGTGGACCGGCGGTGCACCCGGGCCGTGCTGGGCGGCGGCGGGGTGCCCCAGGTGCTCGGCATCCTGGCCGACTTCGGCGGCAACCCGGTCTTCCTGGAGACGGCGGACGGACAGTTGCTGTACGCCGCCGGGGCCGGTCCCGAGGGCGCGGACCCGCTCCAGGTGTGGGAGGGGCTGCGCGGGCAGCACCGGGACGAGCCGCCGCTCGCCGGTTCGGTCCTCGTGGACGTGCCGGGTGGCGGGCCCGGCAGCGGGGGCGTCCGCGCGCGTCTGGTCCTGCTGCCCGTGCGGACTCCCCTGGCGCCGGTGCACCGGATGGCGGCCGAGCGGGCCGCGGGCATCCTGGCCGTGGTGCTGATGCAGGCGCGGCAGGAGGAGGAACTGGCGGCCCGCGGCCGCGGCGACTTCCTGACGGACCTCGCCGAGGGCCGGGTCACGGCTCAGGACGCCCCGGCGCAGGCGCGCGTGCTGGGCTTCCGGCCGGGCGAGGGGCCGCTGTTGCCGGTGGTCATGCGGCTGGGGGACGCCCTGGCGCCGGGGGGAGGCTGGGCCGTGCTCGCCCGGGCGGTCTCGGAGGAACTGGCGGCGGTGGGCGTGCCGGTGCTGCTCGGGGTGCGGCCGGTGGAGGGCCGGGTGCCGGTGCTGCTCGGGCTGCGCTCGGAGTCGGAGCGGGCGACGGTCGCGGACCGGGTGGCGGCGGCGCTGCGGGCCGGTGTGGAGCGGGCCGGGATGCTGCGGCCGGGCGGGCCGCCACCCGTGGTGGTCGTAGGGGTGGCGGGCGGCTGGACGGCGGCGGCCTCGGGGCTGCGGCACGCCGCCGAGACGGCCACGGCGGCCCAGGGCCTGCCGGACCGGCCCTGGTACGACGCCCGCCGGCTGGACATCGACCTGCTGCTGTGGCGGCTGCGCGACCACCCGGACCTGGCCGCCTTCGTCGACCGGGCGCTCGGCCCGCTGCTGGACCACGACCGCCGTTCCAGGCCGCCGCTGCTGCCCACCCTGACGACCTACCTCGCCCACGCGGGGCGCAAGGCGGAGACGGCCCGGGAGCTGCACCTCAACCGGCAGACCCTGTACAACCGGCTGGCGCGCATCGGGGAGCTGCTGGGCACGGACCTCGACGATCCGCAGACGGTACTGGCCCTGAGCCTGGCGCTGCGGGCCCGCAGGCACGTCCCCTAGCTACGCGAGGGGCCGGGGCTGGGTCAACTCGTCGTAGACGCTGAGGACCTGGGCGACCGTCTCGTCCTCGGTCGGCCAGCTCGCCGCCTGCCGGGCGCCCTTGTCCTTGAGCAGTTCCCGGCGGGCGGGGTCGCCGAGCAGGCGCACGACGGAGTCGGCGAGGGCCTTCGCGTCCCCGTACGGCACGAGTTCGGCGGCGTCGCCGACGAGTTCGGGGATGCCGCCGACGCCGGTGGCGACGAGCGGCACGCGCGCGTGGAGGGCCTCCTGGGCGAGGACGGAGCGCGCCTCCCAGCGGCTGGGCAGCAGCGCGAGGTCGGCGGCGGCGAGCAGGTCGCTGATGTCGTCGCGCCGCCCGATGAGCCGGACCGGCAGCCCCTCCTCCTCGATCCGCCCCTGGAGTTCGCCGCGCAGTGGCCCCTCGCCCGCGATCACGACCAGGGGAACCGGGTCGAGGCGGCGCCAGGCCCGCGCGGCGTCCAGCAGCACGTCGTACCCGCGATGGTGCTCCAGGGAGCCGACGGCCATCAGCAACGGGCGTCCGATGGCGCCGAGTTCGGCGCGCACCTTGGGGCGCAGCCGGTCGGGGTCGTCGGGCTCCACGGGCCGGCGGGGGCCGGGCAGCGCGACGGCGGCGAGCCGCGCGTCCCGCGCGCCCGTCCGCCGGGCCCGGTCCACGAGCGCCGAGGTGGTGCCCAGCACGACGGTGGCGGTCTTCACGACCCGCCGCTCCAGCACCTTCAGCAGGTGGGCACGCGCACCGTCGGCGTGCGCCCGGTCGTGCCACGTCACGACCAGCGGGGTCCGCACGCGCCGCCCGCTGAGGGCGAGCACGGTACGGAAGCTGGCGTGCAGCCCGTGCGCGTGCACCAGATCGGCGTCGGCACAGGCCGCCCGCAGGGCCGCCACCGACACCGGGTCGCTGCTGCGCGGCACGTGCACGTGGTCGGCCCCGACCCCGCTGAAGTCATAGGCGCGATCCGCCTCGAAGGGGGCGCACACCGTGACCTTCACGCCCCTCGCGACGAGCCCCGCGGCCAGCGAGCGCACATGCGCACTGCTGGCGGCATTGCCCCCGCCCAGCACCTGAACGGTGCGCAGCGGGGACTGGCCAGGCGGTGAGTGGCTGCTCACGGGGGTCACGTGGCCGGGCTCCTGGTTCGGGTCGGGCGGTCACGGCGCGGTTTCCCACGGCGTACTCCGCCAAGGATGCCAGGACATACGGGGGTTCCGGGAACGCCGGAACCCCGGCGGCGCGACCGTGGGGCGCGGCATCGGGGGAATGCGCCGGGCCGCGTCACCCACACGAGTGAAGTCGGGCGACCCGCCCGGCCTGGTCCACCCTCCGGCTACATGTCCGCCCGGGCCGTCGCCAGCAGCTCCTCGGCATGCGCCCGGGCCGTCTCCGAGTCCTCCTGGCCGGCGAGCATCCGGGACAGCTCCCGCACCCGCTCCTCCCCTTCCAGGACCTTGACGCCGGAGCGGGTCACGGACCCGTCGTTGGTCTTCTCGACCAGCAGCTGCCGGTCGGCGAAGGCGGCCACCTGCGGCAGATGCGTCACGACCACGACCTGCGCGGTCTTCGCCAGGCGTGCGAGGCGCCGGCCGATCTCGACCGCCGCCTTGCCGCCGACCCCGGCGTCGACCTCGTCGAAGAGGTACGTCGGCACCGGGTCCGTCCCCGCGAACACGACCTCCACGGCCAGCATCACGCGGGACAGCTCACCGCCGGAGGCGCCCTTGGCGATCGGCCGGGGCGGCGCGCCCGGGTGCGGTGCGAGCAGCAGTTCGACCTCGTCGGCTCCGGCGGGCCCGTAGGCCACGGGCCGCCCGCCGACCTCGACGCCCTCGGGGTCCTCGGTCTGCCGGATGTCGAAGGACACGCGCGCGTGCGGCATGGCCAGGGAGGCCAGCTCGGCGGTCACGGCGGCGGCGAACCGCTCGGCGGCCTCGGTCCGCGCGTCCGTCAACGCCTGGGCGAGCCCGCCCAGTTCGGCGCGGAGCGCGTCCCGCTCGGCGGTCAGCTCCCCGATCCGCTCGTCGTCGCCGTCGAGTTCGGTCAGCCGGGCGGCGCCGTTCTCCGCCCAGGCCAGTACGGCGGCGATGTCCTCGCCGTACTTGCGGGTCAGCCCGGTGAGCGCGGCCCGCCGCTCCTCGACGGCCGCCAGCCGCAGCGGATCGGCGTCCAGGTCGTCGGCGTACCCGGCGAGGTCACCGGCCGCGTCGCGCAGCAGGATCCCGATCTCCCCGATGCGGTCGGCGAGCGCGGCGAGCGCCGGGTCGTGCGACCGTACGGCGTCCAGGGCGCGCTGGGCGCCCGCGATAAGCGTGCCGGCGTCGACTCCCTCGGGGTCCTCCGGATTGCCCGCGAGCGCGGCGTGAGCGGCCGCCGCGGCGGACGCCAGGGCCTCGGCGTGCCCGAGCCGCTCGGCCTCTTCGGCCAGCTCCACGTCCTCGCCGGCCCGGGGCTCGACGGCGGCGATCTCGTCGAGCCCGTAGCGCAGCATGTCGGCCTCCTGGGCCCGTTCCCGCGCGCGCGTGGTGATCTCGTCGAGCTCGGCGGAGACGGCCCGCAGCCGCTTGTACGCCTCGCCGTACTTGGCCAGCGGCACGGCGACCGCGTCGCCCGCGTACCGGTCGAGCGCCTGCCGCTGCCGGGACAGCTTGAGCAGCCCCTGCTGGTCGGTCTGCCCGTGCACGGCCACCAGCTCGTCGGCGAGCTCGGCCAGTACGCCCACGGGCACGCTGCGTCCGCCCAGGTGCGCCCGGGAGCGCCCCTCGGCCGAAACGGTACGGCTGATCAGCAGGGCACCGTCGTCGAGCTCGGCCCCGGCCTCCTCGGCGCGCACGGCGACCGTGGCGTCCTCGGGCACGGTGATACGCCCCTCGACGACGGCCTTCCCGGCCCCGATCCGCACGAGCGCCGGGTCGGCCCGCCCGCCCAGCAGCAACCCCAGGCTGGTGACCACCATGGTCTTGCCCGCACCCGTCTCACCGGTGACCGCGGTGAACCCCGGCGACAGCTCGACGACAGCGTCGTCGATCACACCGAGCGACCGTATCCGCATCTCCTCCAACACGGACACGACCTTACGAGGTCCGGGCCGAGGATTGCGACTGGCCCGGTCCTGTCACCCACGAGAGTGGCGCCGCCCTTCTTTTCAGGGGCGCGGGGAACTGCGCGACCAGCCACAGACGCCCCGCACCCGCCGACGACGCGCGACCACGCTAATGAGGAGCCCCCCGCCACCCGGAGACAGGCAGCGCGAACTTGGCCACCAGCCGATCCGTGAACGAAGCATGATGCAGCCGAGCCAACCGCACCGGCACAGCCCCCCGCCGCACCTCCACCCGCGCCCCGGGCGGCAACTCCACCGTCCGCCGCCCGTCACACCACAGAACCCCCGGAGGAATGTGTGGCAGAACCTCCACAGCCAACACAGAATCCGGCGATGTCACCAACGGCTTCGCGAACAGCGCGTGCGCCGAGATCGGCACCATCAGCAACGCCTCGACCTCCGGCCACACCACCGGCCCGCCCGCCGAGAAGGCGTACGCGGTCGACCCGGTCGGAGTCGACAACACGATCCCGTCACAGCCGAACCCCGTCACCGGCCGCCCGTCGATCTCCAGGACGACCTCCAGCATCCGCTCGGCGGACACCTTCTGCACGGCCGCCTCGTTCAGCGCCCAGTCCGTGTGCACGATGTCCCCGTTGCGGTGCACCACGACGTCGACGGTCATCCGCTCCTCGACCTCGTACGCCTTGGTGACCACCCGGTCGACCACCTTGTCGAGGTCGTCGCGCTCGGCCTCCGCGAGGAAGCCGACCCGCCCGAGGTTGACGCCCAGCATCGGCACGCCCGACGCCCGCGCGAACTCGGCGCCGCGCAGCAGCGTGCCGTCACCGCCCAGCACGATGAGCAGCTCACAGCCGTCGAGGCACTGCGGGGTCGCCTCCTTGACCAGGTCCACCTCGTCCGGCAGCGGCAGGTCCCGCGCCTCGTCCTCCAGGACCCGCACACCCAGTCCGGAGCGCAGCAGCCCCTTCACGACGAGCTCGGCACTGCGCACGGCCGCGGGCCGCCCCGTGTGGGCGAGCAGGAAAACAGTACGAGCTCGGTTCTCGGTCAACGCGGCCCCTCCGCCACTGCACGGTCAACGTCGGCCGGGTCCAGTTCCGGTGCCCCGGCCCGCAGCCACAAGAAGTATTCGACATTCCCCGACGGCCCGGGCAGCGGACTGGCCGTCACGCCCTTCGCGCCGAGCCCCAGCCCCCAGGCCTTCTCGGCCACCCCCCGGACCGCTTCGGCCCGCAGCTGGGGGCTGCGTACCACTCCCCCGCTGCCCAGCCGCTCCTTCCCCACCTCGAACTGCGGCTTGACCATCATCACCAGATCGGCGTCCGGCTTCACGCACCGCACCAGGGCGGGCAGGACCAGCCCGAGCGGGATGAAGGACAGATCCCCCACGACAAGATCCACAGGCTCCCCATCGATCGCTTCAAGCGTCAACTCGCGTACGTTCGTACGGTCCTTGACGGTGACGCGTTCATCGTTCCGGAGGGACCAGGCGAGTTGTCCGTATCCGACGTCCACGGCGACGACGTGGGCGGCGCCCGCGCGCAGCAGGACGTCGGTGAAACCGCCGGTGGACGCGCCGGCGTCGAGCGCCCTGCGCCCCTCGACGGCGAGGCCCTGCGGCACGAACGCCTCCAGCGCGCCGGCGAGCTTGTGGCCGCCCCGGGAGACGTAGTCGGGGTCGTTCTCGTCGGTCGCGACGACGATGGCCGCCGCCGTCTCCACCTGCGTGGCGGGCTTGGTCGCGACGGTCTTGCCGACGGAGACGCGCCCGGCGGCGATCAGCTGGCCGGCATGCTCACGCGAGCGCGCGAGCTTCCGGCGGACCAGCTCCGCGTCCAGACGGCGGCGTGCGACTCCTGCCACGTTCGGTTCAGCTCCTAGGTCCGTGCTGCGACGGGGGCGCCGGAGGTCCCGGGCGGGCGTCGAGCGCGGTGAGCGCGTCGCGCAGCCCCCGGTGTACATCCTCGTACACCTCGAGGTGTCCGTCCGTGGCGAGGTGGTCCGCGTCACCGAGCCGGTCCAGGGCCGCGTCCACGTCGGCGTCGCCGGTGGGGGTGCGGGGCACGTTCAGGGGAGCGGGGGCGGCGGGGTCGTACGCGGGTTCTTCCTCCGCCACCGCCGGGGTCTCGGGAACTGCGTCGTCCATGCCCCGACGCTACCGCGAACCGCTGCGGTACCGTCGAGCGCGATGGCCACGATCGAGGAGTGCCGCAGCGCACTCGACAAGCTCTCGGACACCATGCAGCGCGCCGAAGGGGACGCCCGCGAGGCCGCGGCCCTGGACCGCTCGGTGAGCTGCCACATCACGGACCTGGACGTCACCTTCGTCGGCCGGATGCGGGGCGGGCGGATCGAGGTGCACGACACGGTGCAGGGGCCGCCGCCCGGCAAGGCCGAGATCAGACTGGCCATGACCGGCGACGACCTGGTGGCCCTGGTCGACGGCGAGCTGAACTTCGCCACGGCCTGGGGCTCGGGCCGCGTGAAACTCCACGCGGGCCTGCGGGACCTGCTGCGCCTCAGGAAGCTCCTGTAGCGCTCGCCCTCGAGAAAACCGCTGTAGCGCTCCGCCTCAGGACGCGTCCGCCGCGGACACCTTCTCCAGGCCGGCCGCGTCCTTGATCCGTGCCTTCCGCGCCGCCGGCACGATCAGCGGCGTGCCCGTCTCCGGGTCGTCGATGACCTGGCAGCGCAGCCCGAAGACCTCCTCGACCAGCTCGGCCGTGACGATGTCGTTCGGCGCGCCCTGCGCGATGACCCTGCCCTCGCGCAGGGCGATGAGGTGGGTGGCGTAGCGGGCGGCGTGGTTCAGGTCGTGCAGCACGGCGACGAGCGTGCGCCCCTGCTCCTCGTGCAGCTCCGCGCAGAGGTCCAGGACGTCGATCTGGTGCTGGATGTCCAGGTACGTCGTCGGCTCGTCGAGCAGCAGCAGCGGGGTCTGCTGGGCGAGCGCCATGGCGATCCACACGCGCTGGCGCTGGCCTCCGGACAGCTCGTCGACGTAGCGGTCGGCGAGCTCGGCGACGCCGGTCTGCCGCATGGACTCCTGGACGACGCGCTCGTCCTCGGTGGACCACTGGCGCAGGATGCCCTGGTGCGGGTAGCGCCCCCGGCCCACGAGGTCGGCGACGGTGATGCCGTCGGGCGCGATGGACGACTGGGGCAGCAGGCCGAGGGTGCGCGCGACCTTCTTCGCCGGCATCGACTGGATGACCTGCCCGTCGAGCAGCACCCGGCCCTCGCTCGGCTTGAGCATCCGCGACAGCGCCCGCAGCAGCGTCGACTTGCCGCACGCGTTGGGGCCGACGATCACGGTGAAGGAGTTGTCGGGTATCTCCACCGACAGCTGCTCGGCGATGACCCGCTGGTCGTAGGCGAGGGTGACGTTCTCGGCGGACAGACGGTTCACGGTGCTCCTTTGGTTGTTCAGCCCGCTGGCGATGCTGCGCTCGGCGTTCGTGCCCACACCGGTGCCGGTGCTCATATCCGGCCCGCCCTGCGTTCGGTGACCAGCAGCCACAGCAGGTAGACACCGCCGAGCACGCCGGTGACCACGCCCACGGGCAGCTGCTCGGCGCCGAACGCCCGCTGGGAGGCCCAGTCGGCGGTGACCAGCAGGGCGGCGCCCATGCACAGGGACGGCAGCAGGTTCGGGCCGGGCGAACGGGTCAGGCGCCGGGCCAGCTGCGGCGCGGTGAGGGCGACGAAACTGACGGGCCCGGCCGCGGCGGTAGCCGACGCGGTGAGCAGCACGGCCGCCACCATCAGCAGCAGCCGGACCCGCTCCACCCGCACACCGAGGGCGTACGACACGTCGTCGCCCATCTCCATCAGCCGCAGCCCGCGCGCGTTGACGAGGACGAGCGGCACGAGCACGGCGCACAGCCCGAGCAGCGGCCAGACCTGGGCCCAGTCACGGCCGTCGAGGGACCCGGTCATCCACACGACCGCGCGGGCCGCGTCCACCAGGTCGGACTTGGTGAGCAGATAGCCGTTGACGGCGGTGACGATCGCGGAGACGCCGATGCCGACGAGCACCAGCCGGTAGCCGTGCACGCCCCGCTTCCAGGCGAGGACGTAGATGGCGAGCCCGGTCACCAGGCCGCCCACGAGCGCGCCGACGGCCACCTGGTTCGCGCTGCCGGAGAACAGCACGATCACCACGAGCGCGCCGGCCGCCGCCCCCTGCCCGAGGCCGAGGACGTCCGGACTGCCCAGCGGATTGCGGGAGATGGACTGGAACAGCGCACCGCCGAGTCCGAGCGAGGCGCCGACCAGCAGCCCCACCAGGACCCGCGGCAGCCGCAGTTCGTTGACGATGAACTCCTGGCCCGCGTTGCCGTCGCCGACGAGCGTCCTGAGCACGTCGGCGGCCGGGATCGGGAAGTCGCCGGTGCCGATGAGCACGACACTCGCCGTGAGCGCCGCGACCAGCAGCAGGAGCACGACGGTGAAGGCCCGTACGTCCAGGCGCACGGAGAGCCCGCCCGGGGTCCGCAGAGCACGGTTGGTGGTCTTCACAGCTGCGCCGTCCTCCGCCGTCGTACGAGAAAGATGAACACCGGCCCGCCGAGGATCGCGGTGACGATACCCACCTGGAGCTCCGAGGGCCGGGCCACGATCCGGCCGAGGACGTCGGCGCCGAGCAGCAGCACGGGCGACAGGACCGCCGCGTACGGCAGGATCCAGCGCAGGTCGGGCCCGGTGAAGGAGCGCACGACGTGCGGCACCATCAGCCCGACGAACACGATCGGCCCGCAGGCGGCGGTCGCCGCCCCGCACAGCACGGTCGCGGCCAGCATGGACAGCGCCCGCGTCCGGTTGAGGTTGGCGCCGAGCGCCTTGGCGGTGTCGTCGCCCATGGCCATGGCGTTGAGCGGCCGGGCGAGGGCCAGCGCCAGGACCATGCCGGTCAGAAGGAACGGCAGGACCTGCGTGATGACCGAGTCGGTCGCCGCGGAGAGCGAACCGATCGTCCAGAAGCGCATCTTGCCCAGCGCCGCGTCGTCCATGATCATCACGGCCTGGAGGTAGCCGTAGAGCGCGGCGCTGATCGCCGTGCCGGCGAGCGCGAGCCGTACCGGGGTCGCGCCCCGGCTGCCGCCGAGGAACCACACCAGCGCCCCGACCGCGGCCGCGCCGAAGAACGCGAACCACACATAGCCGCTGAGCGAGGTGATCCCCAGGAACGTGATGGCCGTGACGACCGCGGCGGACGCGCCCGCGTTGATGCCGAGCAGTCCGGGATCGGCCAGCGGATTGCGGGTGAGGGCCTGCAGGACCGCCCCGGCCAGGCCGAGCGCGGCACCGGCGAGCAGCCCGAGCACGGTCCGCGACAGCCGCTCCGCGACGACGACATCGCCGTACGTCCCCGAATCCTCGAACAAGCCGTGCCAGACCTGCTCGAGGGACAGTTCTTTCGCTCCGATCGCGATACTCGCCAGCGCGACGAGCACCAGGATCGCGACGGACAGAAGCAGCCCGAAGGCCCGTACCGCCCGTCGGGTCGGGGGCGCGGGGGCGGTCTCCGCGCGCTGTTCAGGGGGACTCTCGACCAACACGCAGTTAGGTTAGCCTACCCTCGCATTCGATCACGATGTCGGCTCCCGGCCGCTCCCCGGGCACCTCGTACCAGCGTGCCCGCGAACCGCCGCTCCCAACCGGCCGTCAGAACCCCAGCCGGGCCAGCGCCTTGGCCCCGTCCAGCTCGCACCCACCGTCACCGGCGGCCGTCCAGGCCACCGCGCACAAGGCGCGCAGCCCGTCCAGAGCGTCGCCGTCGCCGTCGAGTTCCAGGCGGTCGGCGCCGGCCGTGGCCGTCCAGCCTCCGCACCGGAACCCGCCGTCGCCCGCCGCGACCACGTCCGGCTGGCCGCTGAGCATCCCGCGCAGATCGGCGTCGACGTACGTCGGCCGGTGCCGCGGCGGCGCGGCCAGCAGTTGGGCGCCGTCGGTCACTCCCGTCAGGACGAGCAGCGAGTCGACGTCTCCGTTGAACGCGCCCTCGATGTCCGTGTCCAGCCGGTCCCCCACCACCAGCGGCCGCTGGGCCCCGGTCCGCAGGATGGTCTCGCGGTGCATCGGGGGCAGCGGCTTGCCGGCGACCTGCGGCTCGGCGCCCGTGGCGATCCGGACGACCTCGACCGCCGCGCCGTTGCCCGGCGCGATGCCGCGCCCGCTCGGAATCGTCAGGTCGGTGTTGGACGCGAACCAGGGCACCCCCCGCGCGACCGCGTAGCAGGCTTCGGCGAAACGGCCCCAGGGCAGCTCGGGCCCGCCGTACCCCTGCACCACCGCCGCCGGATCGTCGTCCGCCGACTCGACGGGCACCAGCCCGCGCTCGCGCAGGGCCACCCGCAGCCCCTCCCCGCCGACCACCAGCACCCGGGCGCCCTCGGGCACCTGCTCGCTGATCAGCCGCGCGACCGCCTGCGCCGAGGTGATGACGTCGTCCGCGCCCGTGGGTATCCCCAGCTCGGTCAGATGCTCGGCCACCGTGTCCGGAGTGCGCAGCGCGTTGTTGGTGACGTACGCCAGCCGCATCCCGCCGGCCCGGGCCGCCGCCAGCGACTCGACCGCGTGCGCGATCGCGCTCCCGCCCGCGTAGACCACGCCGTCCAGATCGAGCAGCGCCGTGTCGTACGCCTCGCTCAGGGCCTGCCCACTGCCCTCGGGCCTCGTCCTGACGCTCCGGCTCATCCCGCATCGCTCCTCGTTCGACGGCTTTCCCCCGATCATCCCCCATGCCACCGACACCCGTACGATGCCGGGATGAACACAGCAGGTCACTCGGCGGCAACGGCGCACCGAGGCCTGGAACTCACCCCGTTCCGAGGCCTTCGTTACGACCCCGACCGGGTCGGCAGCCTTGCCGCCGTCACATCCCCGCCGTACGACGTCGTGGTCCGCCCCGACGGCCTGCACCACCTCGAGTCCTCCGACCCGCACAACATCGTCCGCCTGATCCTCCCCCAGGCCGCCACGCCCAGCGCCCGCAACGAACAGGCCGCCGTCACGCTGCGCCGCTGGCTGTCCGAGGGCGTCCTGACCACCGACCCCGACCCCGGCCTCTACGTCTACGAGCAGCGCGACGGCGACGGCATGCTGCAGCGCGGCATCATCGGCGCGCTGCGCGTGTCGGACCCCGGCGAGCAGGTGGTCCTGCCGCACGAGGACGTCATGCCGCACGTCGTCGCCGACCGCGCGGACCTCATGCGGGCCACCTCCGCGAACCTCGAACCGCTGCTGCTGACCTACCGCGGCGACGACTCGGCGACCGCCACCGCGGACCTGATCGAGCGCACCGCCGACCGGCCTCCGCTCCTCGCCACCACCACGGAGGACGGCTTCAGCCACCGCCTGTGGTCGGTCACCGACCCGGCCGACGTGGCCACGATCCAGACGGACCTGGCCCGTCACCAGGCCCTCATCGCCGACGGCCACCACCGCTGGGCGACCTACCGCCGCCTCCGCTCGGAACACCCCTCACCCAGCCCCTGGGACCACGGCCTGGTCCTCCTGGTCGACACGGCCCGCTACCCCCTCCGGGTCCGCGCCATCCACCGTCTCCTGCACGGCCTGCCGGTCGACGCCGCCGTGGCCGCCCTGGACGGCCGCTTCCGCGTCCGCCGCCTCGACGTCCCGCTGCCGGAGGCCCTGGAGGCGCTGGCGGACGCGGCCTGCGCGGGCAACGCGTTCCTGCTGGCCGGCGACGGTTCCTTCCACCTGGTCGACGACCCGGATCCGGACCTCCTGGCCCGCACGGTCCCCGCCGACCGCCCCACCGCGTGGCGCACCCTCGACGCGACGGTCCTGCACGCCACACTCCTCGACCACGTCTGGGGGATCCCCGAGGACTCCCCCGCCCACATCGCCTACATCCACGACACGGCCGCCACGGTCGCGAAGGCGGAACGCGACGGCGGTACGGCGGTCCTGCTGCACCCGGTCCGCGAGGAGGTCGTCCGCGACCTGGCCCGGCAGGGCGTGACGATGCCGCGCAAGTCCACGTCGTTCGGCCCGAAGCCGGCGTCGGGCCTGGTCCTGCGCGCTCTGGACCTCTGAGCCCTCGATCCTCAAGCGCTCAAGCCCTCCGGCCCTCACAACAGGACGGCTGACACGTGAAGGGGGCGGATCCCGGTCGGGATCCGCCCCCTTCACTTCACCTGACGTCAGTCCTTCTCCTCCGAGGAGGCGTCCTGGCCCTCATCGTCGTCCTCGGCGAGGGCGTCCATGAACTCCACGCCGTCCAGCTCGGCAAGCCGGTCCGAGGCGTCCGTGCTGCCGTCCCGGTCGGCCTCGACGGCCTTCGCGAACCACTCCCGGGCCTCGCTCTCCCGCCCGGCGGCCAGCAGCGCGTCGGCGTAGGCGTACCGCAGGCGCGCGGTCCAGGGCTGCACGGAGTTGGCGGCCAGCTCCGGGCTCTGCAGCGTCACGATGGCCGCGTCCAGCTGTCCCATGTCCCGCCGCGCGCCGGCGGCGACGAGCCGCATCTCGACCTGTCCGGCCTTGTCGAGCTTGTGCACCTCGGGTGCCCCGGCCATGTCGAGCGCCTTCTCCGGCCGCCCGAGCCCACGCTCGCAGTCGGCCATGACGGGCCACAGGTCGATGTTCCCGGTCATCCGCTTGGCGGCCCGGAACTCGGCCAGCGCCTCGCCGTACTTCTGGTTGGCGTACGCGGCGAACCCGGCGGCCTCGCGGACGGCGGCGACCCGCGAGGCCAGCCGCAGCGCGATCCTGGAGTAGGCGTAGGCGCCCTCGGGGTCCTCGTCGAGGAGCCGCGCGACCATCACCAGGTTCCTGGCGACGTCGTCCGCGAGCGTCTTGGGCAGGCTCTGCAGCTCCTGCCGCACATCCTTGTCGATCTCGTCGCCCGTGACGTCCTCGGGGATCGGCAGCCGCTTGATCGGCTCCCTGTCCCGCTCGCGCTCCTCACGGAACCGGCCGGCACCGCGCCGGTCGTCACGCCTGTCGTCACGGCCCCGGAAGCCCCCGGGCCGCCCGCCTCGGTCGTCGCGCCGGGGCCCGCGCCCGCCGCGGTCGTCCCGGCCCCGGAAGCCGCCGCGATCGCCACGCTCGCCGCGGTTGTCGTCACGCCGGAACTCGCCGCGATCACCGCGATCGCTTCGGGGACCGTCATCGCGACGGTATCCGGTACGGCCGCCCCGACCGCTGTCGTCGCGCCGGAATCCGCCACGGTCCGCGCGATCGTCCCCGCGGCGCTCGTCCCGCCCGCGGAAACCACCGCGGTCGTCACGGCGGTCGTCGCGGCGGTCATCACGCCGGTCATCACGGTCGTCGCGCCGGAAGGCAGGGCGGTCACTGCGGTCGTCGCGCCGGTAGGCAGGGCGGTCGCCGCGGTCGTCGCGGCGGAAGCCGCCCCGGTCGCGATCGTCGCTGCGAAAGCCGCGGTCCCGGTTGTCGCGGCGCTCGCCACGGTCGTCGCGGCGGGGGAATCCACCGCGGTCGCCCTCGCGCCTGTCGTCCCGACGGTCATCACGCCTGTCATCCCGGCGATCGTCCCGACGGTCGTCCCGTCGGAAACCACCGCGCGGCCCTCGGTCGTCTCCCCGGCGGACATCGCCGCGGCGGTCGTCACGCCGGCCGTAGCCACCGCCGCGGTTGTCGTCACGGCGGTTGTCGTCGCGGCGGAATCCGCCACGGTCGTCACGGCGGTCGTCACGGCGGTCGTCCCGGCGCTCTCCACGGTCGTCGCGCCGGAAGGCGGGGCGGTCACCGCGGTCTCCGCGGTCGTCACGGCGGAATCCGCCGCGGTCGCGGTCGTCTCGGCGGGGCCCACGGTCACGGTCACGGTCGTCGCGCCGGCCGTACCCACCACCGCGGTTGTCGTCACGCCGGAAGCCACCGCGGTCGCCCCGGTCGCCCCGGTCCGTCCTGTCGCCTTCGCGACGTCCGTAGCCACCACGGTCACCGTCGCGGCGGAAGCCGCCACGGTCGCCACGGTCCCCGCGCTGCCCGCCGCGGTCGCTCCGGTCCCCCTCCCGTCGCCGCTGGTCGCGCTCCGGTCGGTCGTCGGGAGAGTTGGTGGACATGGTGACTCCTGTCTTCGGTACCGCAAGTCATTCTCGCGCAGCCGGGTGCCCAGCGCGCAGTGCAAAAACAAAAAGGACCCCTGGTCCCAGCTGAACGCTGGTGACCAGGGGTCCTTCCAAAGATTGTTCGGCGGCGTCCTACTCTCCCACAGGGTCCCCCCTGCAGTACCATCGGCGCTGTAAGGCTTAGCTTCCGGGTTCGGAATGTAACCGGGC
>NZ_JBEYZD010000063.1:0-52805 GCF_040645895.1 Streptomyces olindensis
TCGTCGTACAAAAGGCCAGGTCAGAACGCATCTGACCTGGCCTTTGCTGGAGCCGCCTTCGGGATTCGAACCCGAGACCTACGCATTACGAGTGCGTTGCTCTGGCCATCTGAGCTAAGGCGGCGCGCCGTCCGCACTATGGTGCGATCAGCAACGACGGTAAGTCTACACAGTTTCCGGGGGTGCTCCGTACCAGCCCCGGAGGGGAGCCCTCCGGGGCCGGGCGCGGCGGCTATGAGCAGCGCTTTCCGTCCTGGGGCGGGGTGCCGCGGAGCAGGTACGCGTTGATCGTGGAGTCGATGCAGGAGCTGCCGCGGCCGTAGGCCGTGTGGCCGTCGCCCTCGTAGGTGAGCAGGCGGGCCGAGGAGAGCTGGCCGGCCAGGGCCTCGGCCCAGCGGTACGGCGTCGCCGGGTCGCGGGTGGTGCCGACCACGACGATGGGCGCCGCCCCCTTGGCCTCGATGCGGTGCGGCTCGCCCGTGGCCCGCACGGGCCAGTACGCGCAGTTCAGGGCGGCCCAGGCCAGGCCCTCGCCGAAGACCGGGGACGCCTTCTCGAACGCGGGCAGCGACCTGCGCACCTCGTCGGGGCTGTCGAAGGCGGGCGGCAGGTCCAGGCAGTTCACCGCCGCGTTGGCGAACATCAGGTTGCTGTAGCCGCCGTCGGCGTCCCGCTCGTAGTAGCCGTCGGACAGGACGAGGAGTCCGGAGCCGTCGTTCTCCTTCATCGCGGACGTCAGCGCCTCGCGCAGCTGCTGCCAGGCGCCCTCGTCGTACATGGCCGCGATCACACCGGTCGTGGCGAGCGACTCGGTCAGCTTGCGGCCGTCGGCGTCTCCGGTCGGCACGGGGCGCGCGTCCAGCTTCTCGAAGAAGGCCTTGAGGTTCTCGCCGACCTTCCCGGGCGAGGTTCCCTCGGCGCCCAGGGGGCAGTCGGGCTGCCGTACGCAGTCCCGCGCGAACGAGCGGAACGCCGTCTCGAAGCCCGCGGTCTGTTCGAGGTTCAGCCGCCGGGCGGGCAGCGACGGGTCCATCGCGCCGTCCAGCACCAGCCGGCCCGTCCGCTGCGGGAAGAGCCCGGCGTACGTCGCGCCGAGGAACGTCCCGTAGGAGGCTCCGACGAAGTTGAGCTTCTCGTCGCCGAGCGCCGCCCGCACGATGTCCATGTCCCGGGCCGTCTCCACGGTCGACACATGGCGCAGCAGCTTGGGCGCGTCCGCGCCGCAGCCCTCGGCGAACGTCCGGTACGCCGCGACCAGCCCGTCGGTCTCCTTCGCGTCGTCGGGCGTGGCGTCCGTCTGCGTGTACGTGTCCATCTCCGGCCCGTCCAGGCACTCGACGGGCTCGCTGCGGGCCACGCCGCGCGGGTCGACCGCCACCATGTCGTAGCGGGCCCGCACCTCGGACGGATAGCCGATGCCCGCGTACGCCTGCACGTAGCCGATCGCCGAGCCGCCCGGCCCGCCGGGGTTCACGAGCAGCGAGCCGAGCCGCTCGCCCGGGCCCGTGGCCTTCTTGCGGGCGACGGCGAGCCGGACGTCGCCGCCGGACGGCTTGTCGTAGTCGAGCGGCGCCTTGACCGTGGCGCACTCGAAGCCCGGGACGCCGCAGCCGCGCCAGGCCGGCTTCTGCCGGTAGTACGGCGAGAGCGCCGCGGGGACGGGCCGCGGCAGCGCGACGAGCGCCGCCGTGTCGGCCGCCGCGGAGGCGGCGGACGCGGTGGACGTCGTCGAACTGCCGGAGGAGCAGGCGGAGACGAGCAGCGCGGCCGTGGCGAGGAGGCCGGCCGCGGTCCTGGCTCCGCTGCGGGCCCTGCGGTGGACGCCGCCGGAGCGGGAGACCGAGGCGGCGCGGAGGGAGACCGAGGCGGTGCGGGGGGTACGCCTTGTGTACATCCAGCGAGCGTAACTCTGCGCGACGGAATGGACGCCCTGCGTGCGTGTCGTGCCTCGTACGAGTGACGCGGTCAAGCCCGTGCATGCCTCGCGAGAGGTGCAGGAGCGCGCCATGTGAGCCCTGCGCGAGTGCCTCGTGAGCGGTGCGGCTTTTCCTCAGCCCGCTCTGAGCGCCATCGTCATCGCCTCCACCGCGAGGAGCGGCGCCACATTGCGGTCGAGCGCGTCACGGCAGGCGGAGATGGCCTCGATGCGGCGCAGCGTGGACTCCGGGGAGCTGCCGCGGGCGAGGCGCTCCAGGGCGTCCTCGGCGTCCGCGTTGGCGATGGCCACGCGGGAGCCGAGCTGGAGGGCGAGGACGTCGCGGTAGAAGGCCGTGAGGTCGGTCAGGGCGAGGTCGAGACTGTCGCGCTGCGTGCGCGTCCTGCGGCGCTTCTGCTTGTCCTCCAGGTCCTTCATCACGCCCGCCGTGCCGCGCGGCATGCGGCCGCCCTGCGCCGCGCCGAGGGCGGCCTTCAGCTCCTCGGTCTCCTTGCCGTCCGTCTCCTCCGCGAGCTGCTTGGCGTCCTCCGCGGCCGCGTCGACCAGCTCCTGGGCGGCCTTGAGCGCGCCGCCGATCTCCTCCACGCGCAGTGGCAGCCGCAGCACGGCGGCCCGTCGCTCGCGCGCCGCCGGGTCGGTGGCCAGGCGGCGGGCCCGGTCGACATGGCCCTGGGTCGCACGGGCCACCGCGGCGGCGACGTCCGGCTCGATGCCCTCGCGGCGCACCAGCATGTCGGCGACGGCGTCGACCGACGGCGTGCTCAGGTTCAGGTGGCGGCAGCGGGAGCGGATGGTCGGCAGGACGTCCTCGATGGAGGGGGCGCACAGCAGCCAGACCGTGCGGGGGGCGGGCTCCTCCACGGCCTTGAGGACGGCGTTGGCCGACTTCTCGTTCAGCCGCTCGGCGTCCTCGACGAGGATGATCTGCCAGCGGCCGTTCGCGGGCGAGGTGAACGACTTGCGGACCGTGTCGCGCATGTCGTCGGCGAGGATCTGCGTGCCTACCGCGGCGACCGTGGTGACGTCGGCGTGCGTGCCGACCAGGGCCGTGTGGCATCCGTCGCAGAAGCCGCAGCCCGGGGCTCCGCCGAGCGCGCGGTCGGGGCTGACACACTGCAGCGCCGCCGCGAACGCCCGCGCCGCCTGGTTGCGGCCCGCTCCCGGCGGGCCCGTGAACAGCCACGCGTGCGTCATCTTCGACGCCTCGGGCGGAGGGGCGTCGGAGGCGGCCGCGGTGACCAGCGCGTCGGCGTCCCGGGCGGCAGCGGCCAGCTGCTCGCTCACCCTCTGCTGCCCGACGAGGTCGTCCCACACGGTCATGGGTCACGCCGCCCTTCCGTCATGTTCTGCGGTGCGGAATCCATTGTGGGGGTGGGCACTGACAGTGCCGGACGGGAGCCGTACGAAAGGGGCCCGGACCGGGTGGGTCCGGGCCCCTTTTCCGCCCTCGTTCGTCTTACGCCGGAGGCCTCAGCGGCCCCGGCCGCCCCTCCCGCGGCGCCCGCGGCCCTCGTCCTGCTCCTCGTCGTGCGGTCCGAGCAGTTCGTCCGCCAGCGACGGCAGGTCGTCCAGCGGCGTCTCCTCGGCCCAGTCGGAGCGGCGGCGGCGCGGCGCCCCCTCGGCGTCGACCTGGGGCAGCTCCCGCGTGCGGTCTTCCGTACCGTCGGGCCGGGCTGTCGGGGCGGCGTCGTCCCGGAAGTAGCCGGGCGGCACCCGGTCCGCCGGTCCGTCCCCACGCACGGGAGGCAGCACGGCCGTCTCTTCGGCATCCCGGACGGGGGGCAGCACTGCCGTCTCCTCGGCATCCCGGACAGGGGGCAGCACGGCCGTCTCCTCGGCGTCCCTGACAGGCGGCAGGACCGCCGTCTCCTCGGAGTCGCTCGGCCGGACCGGCGGCAGCACCTCCGTCTGCTCCCCAGCCGTCCCCTCCCCAGCCGTCCGCTCCCCGGCCGTCCGCTCCTCCGCCGCCGGCGGAATCGGCGGCTTCGGCAGCTCGGCCGTCACCTCGGCTTCGGAGTCACCGGAGGCCCGGCCCCGGCCCTGCTCCTCGTCCCGCACCGGGCGCAGCACGGTCGTGTCGTCCGCCGAGCCGCCCGGTGTCACCACGGGCGTCGGCACGGTCGCCGCGTCCTGTCCCGCCTGCGGGCCGGAGGGGCGCTCCGGCGCGGGGCTCTTGGACATCGAGATCTTCGGTCCGGCCTCGGCCGCGGCGGCCGCCGCCTCCGCGAGCCGCCTCGCCTCCTCGGCCCGCAGCAGGGCCTCCTCGGCCTTGCGCTGCTTCTCCAGGCGGAGCGCCTCGGCCTCGGCACGCAGCCGCGCCTCCTCCTCGGCCTGCTTGCGGCGCCGTTCCTCCTCGGCCTTGCGGCGGGCCTCCTCCTCGGCCCGGGCCTTCTCCTCCGCGAGGAGCCGTGCCCGCTCCTCCTCGGCCTTCTTCCGCGCTTCCTCGGCCCGGCGCCGGGCCTCCTCCGCCTGCCGTTCGGCCTCGCGGCGCTGCGCCTCCTCCAGCTCGCGGCGCTTGCGCTCCTCCTCCTCGGCGCGCAGCTTGGCCAGCTGCTCCTGGCGCTCGCGCTCCAGGCGCTCCTCCTCGGCCTTGCGGGCGGCCTCTTCCTCGGCCTTGCGGCGGGCCTCCTCCTCGGCCTTCTTCCGGGCCTCCTCGCGGGCCTTGATCTCGGCCTCGGACAGCGGCAGCACCTGGTCGAGGCGGTGCCGGATGACGGTCGTGACGGCCTCCGGCTCCTGGCCGGCGTCCACCACCAGGTACCGCCCGGCGTCGGCCGCGGCCAGGGTGAGGAAACCGGCCCGCACGCGCGCGTGGAACTCGGCGGGCTCCGACTCCAGCCGGTCGGGCGCCTCGGTGAACCGCTCGCGCGCGGTCTCCGGCGCGACGTCCAGCAGCACGGTCAGATGCGGCACGAGTCCGTTCGTCGCCCAGCGGTTGATGCGGGCGATCTCCGTCGGCGACAGGTCACGGCCCGCGCCCTGATAGGCCACGGAGGAGTCGATGTACCGGTCGGTGATGACGACCGCGCCGCGCTCCAGGGCGGGCCGTACGACCGTGTCGACGTGCTCGGCCCGGTCGGCCGCGTACAGCAGCGCCTCCGCGCGGTGCGACAGGCCCGCGCTGGACACGTCCAGCAGGATGGACCGCAGCCGCTTGCCCACCGGCGTCGCCCCCGGCTCGCGGGTCAGCACGACCTCGTGGCCCTTGGCGCGGATCCACTCGGCGAGCGCCTCGGCCTGCGTGGACTTGCCGGCCCCGTCGCCGCCCTCCAGGGCGATGAAGAAGCCGGAGGCCGTGGTCGCCTGCTCCGGGTCGTCACCGCCGAGCAGCGCGTCCCTCAGGTCCTGCCGCAGGGGCACGCCGGAGCGGTCGTCGACCTTGGCCAGCACCAGCACGGCCACCGGCAGCAGCAGGGCGCCGGCCAGCATCAGCGTGAAGGCCGCGCCGCCGTGCGCGAAGACGAACTTGCCGCTCTCCAGCCGGTGCGGCCCGATGCCCGCCGCGACCACCGGGGCGATCACCGCGCCCAGCGCCACGCAGACCCGGACGACCGCGTGCAGGTGCTCCGTCGTACGGGACCGCCGGTACTCCTCGGTCTCCTGGTCCAGCAGGGTGTGCCCGGTGTTGGCGGCCATGCCCGCGCCGGCACCGGCCAGCGCGAGGATCAGCAGCACGCTGGTGACGTCCGGGACCAGGCCGGCGGCCAGCAGCGCGACACCGGTGAAGGCGATCGCCAGCGCGAGGAGCCGGCGGCGTGACAGGGCGGGCAGCAGGCGGGGGGCCGTACGGATGCCGACTACGACACCGCCGGTCAGCGCGCCCACGAACAGCCCGTACAGGACCGGACCGCCGCCCAGGTCCTTGGCGTGCAGGACGGCCACGGCGACGGCGGCCGACACGGCGGTGGCGACGGCGGCGCAGGCCAGCACCAGCAGCGGCATGGCGCCGGTGCGGCCCTTCTCGGCGCCCGTGGTGGTCTTCGGGCGGCGCAGCCCCTCCAGCGGCGACCGCGCGCGCGGGGTGCGCGTGGCGGGCAGCTCCAGGAAGGTCAGTACGGACAGGGACGCGGCGAACAGCCCGGCGGCGACGTAGGAGGCGAGGGCGGCCTGGTGCTGGGCGAACCAGTCGATGCCGGCGCCCAGCAGGTTGTTGAAGAGGGCGGCGACGACGAGGGCGACGGCCGCGAGGGGGATCGCCACGAAGCCCGTGCGCAGCGACAGCCGGCGCAGGGCGTCCATGTGGTCCGGCAGCGGCCGGACGGTCGCGCCCTCCGGCGGCGGGGCCGGCAGCAGGGCGGGGGCTGCGCTCTCGCGGCACACCGTCCAGAACCGCTCGGCGACTCCGGTCACGAAGGCGGTGACGAGGAGGATGGCCAGCGCGTTCTCGGGCGTCCAGTCGATCCACAGGGGCGCGACGATGAGCAGCGCGGCACGCAGCCCGTCCGCGCCGACCATGGTCCAGCGGCGGTCGAGCGGGCCGTCCTGGGAGGTGAGCGCGGTGAGCGGCCCGAGGAGCACGGCGCCGAACAGCAGCGTCGCGAGGATGCGCACCCCGAAAACGGTCGCCACTGCGAACGCCACGCCTCGGTAGCCGCCCCCGAAAGAGCCCTCCGCGATGGACGCCTGGAGGGCGAGGACGACCAGCACGAGGAGCGCGAGGGTGTCTCCCACGCCTCCCACGAGCTGGGCGCTCCACAACCGCTTCAACTGCGGACGGCGCAGCAGGGCGCGGACGGCACGCTCGCGGGAGTCCGCGACCAGGGCGTCGTCGGGGGCCGGCTGAGGGGCCGTTGGATGCTCGGCTCGCGTCATGCATTCAGCCTATCGGGAGGCACCGACACCCTGGAGCGCCCGGCCTGGCATGCGCACGCCCCGACACCGAAGTGTTGCCGGGGCGTTCGCTTTCCGAACCCTGGGCGAAGCCCCGGACCTTGGCATCAGGGGCCGGCCCGGGGTGCGAACGGCCTCAGTCCTCCGCCGACTTCGCGGCGGTCGCCGTCTTGGCGGCCGTCTTCTTCGCGGCGGTGGTCTTCTTGGCCGTCGCCTTCTTCGCCGTCGTGGTCTTCTTCGCCGCGGTCTTCTTGGCCGCCGTCGCCGTCTTCTTCGCCGGCGCCTTCTTGGCCGCCTTCTTCGCGGTCTTCTTCGCCGGCCCCTTCGCGCGCTTCTCGGCGAGCAGCTCGAACCCGCGCTCCGGGGTGATCGTCTCGACACTGTCGCCGGAGCGCAGGGTCGCGTTGGTCTCGCCGTCGGTGACGTACGGTCCGAAGCGGCCGTCCTTGACGACGACGGGCTTCTCGCTGACCGGGTCGGTGCCCAGTTCCTTCAGCGGCGGCTTGGCCGCGGCCCGGCCACGCTGCTTGGGCTGGGCGTAGATCGCCAGCGCCTCCTCCAGCGTGATCGTGAAGAGCTGCTCCTCGGACTGGAGCGAGCGCGAGTCCGTGCCCTTCTTCAGGTACGGGCCGTAGCGGCCGTTCTGCGCGGTGATCTCCTGGCCCTCGGCGTCCGTGCCGACGACGCGCGGCAGCGACATCAGCTTCAGGGCGTCGTCGAGGGTCACCGTGTCCAGGGACATCGACTTGAACAGGGACGCCGTGCGCGGCTTGACCGCGTTCTTGCCCGTCTTCGGGGTGCCCTCGGGGAGGACCTCCGTCACGTACGGGCCGTAGCGGCCGTCCTTGGCGACGATCGCGTGGCCGGTGGCGGGGTCGGTACCGAGCTCGAAGTCACCGCTGGGCTTGGCCAGCAGCTCCTCCGCCAGCTCCACGGACAGCTCGTCCGGCGCGAGGTCGTCCGGGATGTCGGCGCGCTGGTGCTGCTCGGTGTCCTTCTCGCCGCGCTCGATGTAGGGGCCGTAGCGCCCCACCCGCAGCACGATGTCGTTGCCCACCGGGAACGACGACACCTCGCGCGCGTCGATCGCGCCCAGGTCGGTCACCAGCTCCTTGAGGCCGCCGAGGTGGTCACCGTCGCCGTTGCCGGCCTCGGCGGCGCCGCCGTTGTGCGTGCCCTCGCCGAAGTAGAACCGCTTCAGCCACGGCACGGCCTGCGCCTCACCGCGGGCGATGCGGTCGAGGTCGTCCTCCATCTTGGCGGTGAAGTCGTAGTCGACGAGCCGCCCGAAGTGCTTCTCCAGGAGGTTGACCACGGCGAACGACAGGAAGGACGGGACGAGTGCCGTGCCCTTCTTGAACACGTAGCCGCGGTCCAGGATCGTGCCGATGATCGACGCGTACGTCGACGGGCGGCCGATCTCGCGCTCCTCCAGCTCCTTGACCAGGGAGGCCTCGGTGTAGCGGGCCGGGGGCTTGGTGGCGTGCCCGTCGACCGTGATCTCCTCGGCGCTCAGGGCGTCGCCCTCGGAGACCTGGGGCAGCCGGCGCTCGCGGTCGTCGAGCTCGGCGTTCGGGTCGTCGGCGCCTTCGACGTAGGCCTTCAGGAAGCCGTGGAAGGTGATCGTCTTGCCGGACGCGCTGAACTCGACGTCCCGGCCGTCGGAGGCGCTGCCGCCGATCTTGACCGTGACGCTGTTGCCGGTCGCGTCCTTCATCTGGGAGGCGACGGTCCGCTTCCAGATCAGCTCGTACAGCTTGAACTGGTCGCCGGTGAGTCCGGTCTCGGCGGGAGTGCGGAAACGATCACCCGAGGGGCGGATCGCCTCGTGGGCCTCCTGCGCGTTCTTGACCTTCCCGGCGTACGTCCGCGGCTGCGGCGGCAGGTAGTCGGCGCCGTACAGCTGCGTGACCTGGGCGCGGGCGGCGGCGACCGCCGTGTCGCTCAGGGTCGTGGAGTCCGTACGCATGTACGTGATGTAGCCGTTCTCGTACAGCTTCTGCGCGATCTGCATCGTGGCCTTCGCGCCGAAGCCGAGCTTGCGGCTGGCCTCCTGCTGCAGCGTCGTCGTACGGAACGGGGCGTACGGCGAGCGGCGGTAGGGCTTGGACTCGACGGAGCGGACGGCGAACCGCGTCTGCTCCAGGGCGGCGGCCAGGGCGCGGGCGTTCGCCTCGTCGAGGTGGAGGGTGTTCGCGCTCTTGAGTTGTCCCAGGGAGTCGAAGTCGCGGCCCTGCGCGACCCGCCTGCCGTCGACGGTCTGCAGGCGCGCCACCAGCGACGACGGGTCCGACTGGTCTCCGGCGCGGCCGGTCGCGAAGGTGCCCGTCAGGTCCCAGTACTCAGCCGAACGAAAGGCGATGCGCTCGCGTTCCCGCTCGACGACGAGACGGGTCGCGACCGACTGGACACGGCCCGCGGACAGCCGCGGCATGACCTTCTTCCACAGGACCGGCGAGACCTCGTAGCCGTAGAGGCGGTCGAGGATGCGGCGGGTCTCCTGGGCGTCGACCAGCTTCTGGTTGAGCTGGCGCGGGTTGGCCACGGCGGCCTGGATCGCGGCCTTGGTGATCTCGTGGAAGACCATCCGCTTGACCGGGACCTTGGGCTTGAGCACCTCCTGGAGGTGCCAGGCGATGGCCTCGCCCTCGCGGTCCTCATCGGTGGCGAGGAAGAGTTCGTCGGACTCCTTCAGCAGGTCCTTGAGCTTCTTGACCTGCGCCTTCTTGTCGGCGTTGACCACATAGATCGGCTGGAAGTCATGGTCGACGTCCACACCGAGGCGGCGGACCTCGCCGGTGTACTTCTCGGGCACCTCGGCGGCGCCGTTGGGAAGGTCGCGGATGTGCCCGACGCTCGCCTCGACGATGTAGCCGGGGCCGAGATAGCCCTTGATCGTCTTCGCCTTGGCAGGCGACTCGACGATGACGAGTCGGCGGCCGCCCTTCGCGGTCTCGCTGGTCGGGGACAACTTCGCTCTTCTCTCCGGTCGACGCTGGGGCCTCCCCGGAGTCGCTTACCGGGGCTGGGTACGTGGTGACGCTGCGGAGTGTGACGGTACAGCCCGCCCCCGTGTCAAACGGGAAAAGCCCGCAACGGCCACTCGAACGGTAACCCGACTACCACCATTCCTGCCGCCCGGAGTGCCCAGAGCAAGCAAGGCCCCGTGCGGAGCGCGACCTCCCGGTTACGGGCGGGCACGGCCGCGGCGCCGGACTCAGAGGCGGGTGAAGCACCACGCTCCGACCGCCAGGGCGAGCACCGCGACGACGCTCGCGAGGGTCGCCGACGCGACCGGCCTCACCCCGTGGGCGACGGGCCGGTGCCGGCGCACCCGCGTCACCGTCCACGCCAGCAGTGCCCCTCCGAACAGGGAGAACACCGCTCCCGCGAAGATCGCCGGTTCGCTCTCCATGGCCCGCCGTGCCCCTTTTCTCACGTCCGTGACTCCCCAGCCCCGGGAGGCTGACACGCGGGGGCGGCGAGCAGGCGAACCTGAGGTGAACGCCGGGGCGACACGGCTGTCGATCAAGGACGTCCAGTCCCTCACGACCCCTTTCGGACGAGGTGTTCAAATCGACTCGAATTTGTTGGCGGCTTCCTTGGCGGAAGCTGCTCCGGGGCCCTCAGTCGGCTTCCTCGGCCCAAGCCGCCCGGGCCTCTCAGCCGGCCGGGCCTCTGAGCCGCTCGGGCCCCTCAGCCGCCCGGGCCTCTCAGCCGGCCGGCTCCAGGAACCCCTGCTCCACGAGCAGCCGGATCTGTGCCGGCGTGCGGTCGCGCAGCAGTACCGGGTCCTCGCCGACCAGCTGGGCGATGGCGTCGAGGATGCGGCCGGCGCTCATCGTGCCGTCGCAGACGCCCGCGAAGCCCGCGCCGACCGTGTCCACCCGGGTCGCCCGGCGCATGCCGCGGTTCTGGCGCAGCACCACGTGCTCCGGGTCCTCGGCGCCGGGCAGCCCGACCTGCTCCTGCACGATCTCGGCGGCGAGCCGGAAATGCCCTTCGAGCAGGGCGGCGTCGTCGTGCTCGCGCAGGTAATCGAGCCGGTCGAAGTGGTTCCGGATGGTGTCGCCGAGCGGCTGCTCGACCGGGTGCGGCCACTCCTCCACCGTGAGGGAGGGCACCGCGGCGTCCGTCCTGCGCAGGGTGATCCAGCCGAAGCCGACGGCCTTCACCTTGCGCGCCTCGAACTCGTCGAGCCATGCGTCGTACCGCGCCTGGTACTCCGCCGCGTCGCCCTGGTGGTCGCCCGCGTCGCGCAGCCACAGCTCGGCGTACTGGTTGATGTCCTGCACCTCGCGCTGCACGATCCACGCGTCGCAGCCCCGGGGCACCCATGACCTGAGCCTGTCCTGCCAGTCCTCCCCTTCCACGTGCTGCCAGTTGGCGAGGAACTGCGCGAACCCGCCCTCGTTCAGCCGTTCCCCTGCCTCCTGAACGAGCGTGCGGCACAGATCGTCCCCGCCCATCCCGCCGTCGCGGTAGGTGAGCCGGGCGCCGGGCGAGATCACGAACGGCGGGTTGGAGACGATCAGGTCGTACCGCTCGTCGTCGCGGACCGGTGCGAAGAGGGAACCCTCGCGCAGATCGGCGGCCGGGGTGCCGGAGAGCGCCAGTGTGAGGGCGGTGATGTGCAGGGCGCGCGGGTTGAGGTCGGTGGCCGTCACGCGCGTGGCGTGCTGCGCGGCGTGCAGGGCCTGGATGCCGGAGCCGGTGCCGAGGTCGAGGGCGGCGGCGACGGGCGTGCGGACGGTGATGCCGGCGAGGGTCGTGGAGGCGCCGCCGACCCCGAGGACGACTCCTTCGTCGCGCCGGCCGATCCCGCCGGCGCCGCCGACGGCGCAGCCCAGGTCCGACACGATGAACCAGTCCTCGCCGCCGGGCCCTCCGTAGGGCCGGACGTCCACCGCGGCGGCGAGGCCGTCGCCGCCGGCGGGCACCAGCCAGCCGCTCTCCAGGCAGGCGTCGACGGGCAGGACGTCCGCCACGCGTGCGTGCGGCACGGGCTGCTGGAGCAGGAACAGCCGGACGAGCATCTCCAGCGGTGTGTCCCCGCGGGTGGCCCGGAGCGCGGGCACGGTCTCGCTCCGGGCCAGTGCCGCGTACGCGGGGGCGCCGAGCAGTTCGAGCAGTCCGTCGGCCGTGAAGGAGGCCGCGAGCAGGGCGTCCCGGAGCCGGGCGGCGACCTCGGGACGGTCGGTGGAGGGCAGCGGGGGCAGGGGTGACTGGCTGGCGTTACTCACGCCCCCATTGTGGCCGCCGACACCGATGACGCACGTGCCCGGACCGGGTATCGCTCGCGTCCCTGCGGGGCGGCTGTGCAGATTTCACAACCGCCCCAGAGTTCACCCCTCAGTTCACACGGAACACCGGGCCCAGCCCACTCAGCTCTGCGTGGCCCCCGCCGACGCCGTCGCCGCCTTGCAGCTCGACTGACGGGCCATCGCCTGGCCGACCTCGCCCTCCTCCAGGTTCCGGAGCGCGTCGTTCCCGCTCTTGCTCAGCTTGTCCAGCTCGGTCGCGATGTCCTTGAGCCCGTCGGCGAACTTCCCCTGGTCCTTCGTGTCCAGCGCGTCGACCTGCTTCTTCAGGTCCGCGTAGGACGAGGAGATCGAGTTGAGCTCCGTGACCGCGTCCTTCTGCTTCTTCTCACCGTTCTCGACATCCGGCGCCCCGGCCTTGTTCACCGCGGCCCCGATCGCCTTGTAGGCGTCGGACATGTCCTGGAAGGCCTGTGCGTCGGTCTTCTGGACGTCCTGCGGCGTGCTGTTGTCCGAGGTCTCCTTCTGGATCGCGGCATTGGCCGACTCGATCTTCTTGGCCTGCGGCTGTACGGCGTCACAGACCTGCTTGGCCCAGGAGTCCAGCTTCTCGTTGTCGTCGCCGCCGCAGCCCGACAGCGCCAGTACCAGTACCGCACCGCCGGACAGTGCGGCCGCGAGCTTCTTGTTCACCGGTTTGGTCCCTTCCATGGCTCTCGGCCCCGGAACATACACGCCAGATGCACGGCAACCGCACGCCGAACGTCTATTAAGACCTTTTTGTAACCTTTTGCACCAAGCGAGAGAAGGCTCACGGCGTGGTCGTGTACACACAAGAGCGGGCGCGCGTCGCGCCAACGCGCGCCGCCCGCCCGCACCTTGAGCTGGGGCTCGAAGGACCTCCCTACGAAACCACCGCCGGGTCGGCCGACTTGGGCTTCGGCTCGGCGTTGCCTTCGTCACCCATGGCGATCCCGCGCCGCTTCGAGACGTACACCGCGCCGACGATCACGAGGAACGCGACGGCCGCGATCAGGATCCGTACCCCGATGCTCTTGTCGGCGCCGTAGGAGAACTTGATCACCGCGGGCGCGATGAGCAGCGACACCAGGTTCATGACCTTCAGCAGCGGGTTGATCGCGGGGCCGGCGGTGTCCTTGAAGGGGTCGCCGACCGTGTCGCCGATGACGGTCGCGGCGTGGGCCTCGCTGCCCTTGCCGCCGTGGTGGCCGTCCTCCACGAGCTTCTTGGCGTTGTCCCAGGCGCCACCGGAGTTGGCGAGGAACACCGCCATCAGCGTGCCCGCGCCGATCGCGCCCGCCAGGTACGCGCCGAGCGCGCCGACGCCGAGCGTGAACCCGATGAAGATGGGCGCCATCACGGCGAGCAGGCCGGGGGTCGCGAGTTCCCGGAGCGCGTCCTTCGTGCAGATGTCGACGACCTTGCCGTACTCCGGCTTCTCGGTGTAGTCCATGATCCCGGGCCGCTCCCGGAACTGCCGCCGCACCTCGAAGACCACGGAACCCGCCGACCGCGACACGGCGTTGATCGCCAGCCCCGAGAAGAGGAAGACGACCGCCGCGCCCGCGACGAGACCCACCAGGTTGTTGGGCTGCGAGATGTCCATCATCAGGCTCATCGGCGCACCGGGCCCGGACAACTCCTCGCCCACGTCCCGCGCGCCGGTGATGATCGCGTCCCGGTACGACCCGAAGAGGGCCGCCGCCGCGAGCACGGCCGTGGCGATCGCGATGCCCTTGGTGATCGCCTTGGTGGTGTTGCCGACCGCGTCCAGGTTGGTGAGCACCTGCGCGCCCGCGCCCTCGACGTCGCCCGACATCTCCGCGATGCCCTGCGCGTTGTCGGAGACCGGCCCGAAGGTGTCCATCGCGACGATCACGCCGACCGTGGTGAGCAGGCCGGTGCCGGCCAGCGCCACCGCGAACAGCGCCAGCATGATCGACGTGCCGCCGAGCAGGAACGCCCCGTACACGCCGAGGCCGATCAACAGGGCGGTGTACACGGCGGATTCGAGGCCGACGGAGATACCGGCGAGGACGACGGTGGCCGGGCCGGTGAGCGAGGTCTTGCCGATGTCCCGGACGGGCCGGCGGGTGGTCTCCGTGAAGTAGCCGGTCAGTTGCTGGATCAGGGCGGCGAGCACGATGCCGATGGCCACCGCGACGAGCGCGAGGATCCGCGGGTCGCCGTCCTTGCCCTGGATCGCGGCGTCGGTGACACCGTCCAGCTCCGAGTACTTCCCCGGCAGGTAGACGAACACGGCCACCGCCACCAGCACGAGCGAGATCACCGCGGAGATGAAGAACCCGCGGTTGATGGCGCTCATGCCGCTGCGGTCGGCGCGCCTCGGCGCGACCGCGAAGATGCCGATCATCGCCGTGACGACACCGATCGCCGGCACCAGCAGCGGGAAGCCGAGCCCGGCGTCGCCGAAGGCCGCCGAGCCGAGGATCAGCGCGGCGACCAGGGTCACGGCGTACGACTCGAAGAGGTCGGCCGCCATGCCCGCGCAGTCGCCGACGTTGTCGCCCACGTTGTCGGCGATGGTCGCGGCATTGCGCGGGTCGTCCTCCGGAATGCCCTGCTCGACCTTGCCGACCAGGTCGGCGCCGACGTCGGCGGCCTTGGTGAAGATGCCGCCGCCGACTCGCATGAACATCGCGATCAGCGCGGCCCCGAGACCGAATCCCTCCAGCACCTTCGGCGCGTCGGCCGCGTACACCAGCACCACGCAGGAGGCACCGAGCAGGCCGAGGCCCACCGTGAACATGCCGACCACGCCGCCGGTGCGAAAAGCGATCTTCATCGCTTTGTGCGAGACGGCGGTCAGATCTTTTTCCGGCTCGCCTGCCGCCGGGGTCGCTTCACGCGCCGCCGCGGCGACACGCACATTGCTGCGAACGGCGAGCCACATGCCGATATAGCCGGTGGCCGCCGAGAACGCCGCTCCGATCAGGAAGAACACCGACCGTCCGACACGCTGATTCCAGTCGTCCGCGGGCAGCAGCATGAGCAGGAAGAACACGACGACGGCGAATACGCCGAGCGTGCGCAGTTGGCGTGCCAGATAGGCGTTCGCGCCTTCCTGGACCGCTGCCGCGATCTTCTTCATGCTGTCGGTGCCCTCGCCGGCCGCGAGTACCTGGCGCACCAGGACGCCCGCGACCGCGAGCGCCGCCAGCGCGACGACCGCGATGACCACGATGAGAACGCGGTTGCCATCAGTCAGTACGGCGGCTGCGAGGTCTGTGGGATGGCCCGACTGTGCTGAGATGGAAAGCCCCGCCATTCGTCCTCCTTGACGCTTGGGCTGAGCTCAAGATGTGGACGGGATTGTAGGTACCGGAACCTGATCAAAACAGAGCGCGATAAACGGAATTAGCCTTCTGAGGTAATGCCCTGAAAGCATTCTTGAGCTGCCGTGGAGCACGCGAATGATCGTGAACGAATTCACGCGATGAACGGCACAGGAACTACTGTAAAGGCGACCACTGACACCCGCACACGGCGAAGGGCCCCACGGGTGGGGCCCTTCGGAAGAACGGTGTGCGCGGTGGCCGGTCAGACCAGGATGGTGGGCGGCGGCGTGGTCGGCCAGGTCATCTTGATCGACCCGCCGTGCTCTCCCGCGCTGACCTCGACGTCGTCGACGAGGCCGCTGATGACCGCGAGGCCCATCTCGTCCTCGTCGGCCTCCCCGTCGGAGTCGCCGGGCCCGGCACCGGGCGCGCGCTCGCCGGGGACCGCGTGCGGGGCCTCGTCGCCGACCTCGATGGAGAACTGTTTCTCCTCCTCGATCAGCAGCACCTTCACCGGTGCCGAGATCCCGCCTGTCTGATGCAGTCCGACGGCCCGGGTGCAGGCCTCGCCGACGGCGAGCCTGACCTCGTCGAGGACGGCCTCGTCCACTCCGGCCCTGCGCGCCACCGCTGCCGCCACCAGCCGGGCGGTCCTGACGTGCTCGGGCAGCGCGCTGAAGCGGAGCTCAACGGTGGCCATGCATCCCCCTCGCAACTACGGGCGTGCTGTCGGGAGGCACCGGGCCGCCGAAAAGCCCGGGCCCCCTCGGTCTTCACTTCTGCCGAACTCGTGCCGCACTGCGGCCGGCCCGGGCACGGGGCCCGGGTCCGGTCTCAGTCGGTTGCCGCTACCGCTTCCTCGACCGAGGTGTGAATCGGGAACACCTTGGTGAGGCCGGTGATGCGGAAGATCTTCAGAATGCGCTCCTGGTTGCAGACCAGGCGCAGGGAGCCCTCATGGGCACGCACGCGCTTGAGGCCGCCGACCAGCACGCCGAGCCCGGTGGAGTCGAGGAAGTCCACGCCCTCCATGTCGACGACAAGGTGGAAACTGCCGTCGTTCACCAGCTCGACCAACTGCTCGCGCAGCTTGGGCGCGGTATATACGTCGATTTCGCCACCGACCCTGACGATCGTGCGATCGCCCATGGTCTCGGTCGACAGGGACAGGTCCACGGATCCTCCAGCACCTTGCTATCGAGCGGTCGCCCTTCGGGCATCTCGGCTTCAGCCCTTGGACGCTTCGCCAGCCGCGATGGCATTCAATCACTTACCGGCAGGCGTGCACGACGCCTTGGCTCCATTGTCCGTCACGCCAGTGACACACTCGGTGCCGATGGCCAAGAATCACCGATCCGATCGAACCCCGACGGACCCCGCCTCCCGGCCCGCGCCGGGCGCGGTCCT
The DNA here is from genome assembly GCF_040645895.1 of Streptomyces olindensis. Taxonomy (NCBI): domain Bacteria; kingdom Bacillati; phylum Actinomycetota; class Actinomycetes; order Kitasatosporales; family Streptomycetaceae; genus Streptomyces; species Streptomyces olindensis. The sequence continues at coordinate 16,755 of NZ_JBEYZD010000063.1, forward strand.
GGACCGGCTCGCGTCCGGTCCGAGCAGGGCTTCGCGCATTACTCATACGGAGCACTTGCCCCCGCGCGAGGGTCGGCATGCCGTCTGGCCAGAGCGGATCCGCGCCGAGGTCGTCGCCGCCGTGCAGGCAGCCGGTATCGGGCATCCCTGGGCCCATCAGGCCCGCGCGGCCGAGCACGCCCTGGACGGCGAGTCGGTCGTCGTCGCCACCGGCACGGCCTCCGGCAAGTCGCTGGCCTACCTCGTGCCGGTGCTTTCCACTCTTCTGGAGGGTGCCGAGGCTCCGAACGGCCGCGGCGCGACCACCCTCTACCTGGCTCCGACCAAGGCTCTTGCGGCGGACCAGTGCCGCTCGGTGAAGGAACTTTCACATCCCCTCGGCAACGCCGTGCGCGCCGCCGTGTACGACGGCGATACTCCGTTCGAGGAACGCGAGTGGATCCGCCAGTACGCCAACTACGTCCTGACCAACCCGGACATGCTCCACCGCGGCATCCTGCCGTCCCACCCCCGCTGGTCCTCCTTCCTGAAGTCGCTGAAGTACGTCGTCATCGACGAGTGCCACACCTACCGGGGCGTCTTCGGCTCGCACGTCGCGCAGGTGCTGCGCCGGCTCCGCCGCCTGTGCGCCCGCTACGGCGCCTCGCCCGTGTTCCTGCTGGCCTCCGCCACCGCCGCCGAGCCCGCGGTGGCCGCCCGCCGCCTCACCGGCGTGCCGGTGCTGGAGGTCGCCGACGACGCCTCCCCCCGCGGTGAACTGGTGTTCGCCCTCTGGGAGCCTCCGCTGACCGAGCTGCACGGCGAGAAGGGCGCCCCCGTCCGCCGTACGGCCACCGCCGAGGCCGCCGACCTGCTGACCGACCTCACCGTGCAGGGCGTCCGCTCGGTCGCCTTCGTCCGCTCCCGGCGCGGCGCCGAGCTGATCTCCGTCATCTCCCAGGAGCGGCTGGCCGAGGTCGACCGCTCGCTGGCCCGGCGTGTCGCGGCGTACCGGGGCGGCTATCTCCCGGAGGAGCGCCGCGCGCTCGAACACGCCCTCCATTCGGGTGAACTCCTGGGCCTCGCGGCGACGAACGCCCTGGAACTCGGCATCGACATCTCCGGCCTGGACGCGGTCGTCATCGCGGGCTACCCGGGCACACGGGCCTCCCTGTGGCAGCAGGCCGGCCGGGCCGGACGGTCCGGGCAGGGCGCCCTCGCCGTCCTGGTGGCCCGCGACGATCCCCTGGACACCTTCCTCGTCCACCACCCGGAGGCCCTGTTCGACCAGCCCGTCGAGTCCACCGTCCTCGACCCGGACAACCCCTACGTGCTGGCCCCGCACCTGTGCGCGGCCGCCGCGGAGCTGCCCCTGACGGACGAGGACCTCGACCTGTTCGGCCCGGCCTGCGAGGGCCTGCTGCCGCAGCTGGAGGCCGCGAAGCTGCTGCGCCGCCGCACCAAGGCCTGGCACTGGACCCGCCGCGAGCGCGCCGCCGACCTGACCGACATCCGCGGCGAGGGCGGACGCCCGGTCCAGGTCGTCGAGTCCGGCACGGGCCGGCTGCTCGGCACCGTCGACGCGGGCGCCGCGCACTCGACAGTCCACGAGGGAGCCGTCCACCTCCACCAGGGCCGCACCTACCTCGTGCGGTCGCTGGACCTGGAGGACTCCGTCGCCCTGGTCGACGAGGCCGCCCCGCCGTACTCCACGGTCGCCCGCGACACGACGTCCATCTCGGTCCTGGAGACCGACATCGAGGTCCCCTGGGGCGACGGCCGGCTCTGCTACGGCTCCGTCGAGGTCACCAACCAGGTCGTCTCCTTCCTCCGCAGACGGCTCATCACCGGTGAGGTGCTGGGCGAGACCAAGCTCGACCTCCCTCCTCGCACGCTGCGCACCCGGGCCGTGTGGTGGACCGTCACCGAGGACCAGCTGGACCGCGCCCGGATCACCCCCGAGATCCTCGGCGGCTCCCTGCACGCCGCCGAGCACGCGTCGATCGGCCTGCTGCCCCTCTTCGCGACCTGCGACCGCTGGGACATCGGCGGCGTGTCGATCCCGCTCCACCCCGACACGCTCCTGCCCACGGTCTTCGTCTACGACGGCCATCCCGGCGGCGCGGGCTTCGCGGAGCGCGCCTTCCACACCGCCCGCACCTGGCTGACCGCCACTCGCCAGGCGATCGCCTCCTGCGAGTGCGACGCCGGCTGCCCGTCCTGCATCCAGTCCCCCAAGTGCGGCAACGGCAACGACCCGCTGCACAAGAGGGGCGCGATGCGCCTCCTCACGGTGCTGCTGGAGGGGGCTCCGGAGGAGAAGACGGCGGAAGACCCGGGGCCGACGGAAGATCCGGGGCCGGCGGAAGCCCCCGGGCCGGCGGAAGATCCGGGGCCGGCGTAAGGCCCGGGGCCGACGGAGGCCCCGCCCGCGCCCGCACCTCCGCCGTGAACGGCCCCCGCCCCGAGGCCGCCGTCACGTCGGAGATCTGCCCGACGACCTCGCACCGCGCGAGCCGCACGCCCTGTGCCCGGGCCACCCGGCCGGCCCGCGCGCAGGCCGCCGCGGTGCCCTCGGCCCAGTGGTCCGCCGCCGCGAGCGCCGCGAGATCCGCGGCGCCCGCCGCACGGTGCCGGATCACGACGGCCTGCCCCAGCGCGAGGACCACGCCGAACACCACGCACAGGACGGCGATCGCCCCGACGCTCCAGACGGTGGCCGACCCACGATCCGACCAGACAGTGGCCGACCCACGATCCGACCTGACGGCGGCCGACCCGCGATCCGACCAGGCAGCGGCCGACCCACGATCCGACCAGACGGCGGCCGGCCCTCGGTCCGATCCTGCCCGCCCGGTCACTCGACGCCGTCTCACGACCCCACCGCCTCCTCCACCGACGCCACGGCCTCCTCACGAACGGCGAAGGACAGCCCGCGCAGTACCGGCGGCTCGGCCACGACGACCACCCGCACGTGCTCCGCGTCCCGGCTGACGGTGACCTTCGCGCCGGGCGGCGCCGCCTCGCGGGTCAGCCGCACGACCGCGCCGGGCGGGTCCTGCCGGGCGGCCGCGCGGGCCCCCGTCCGCGCCGCGTCCACGCACTGGATCTGCGCGGCCACGACCAGCAGCCCCCACACCAGCGCCATCGCGAACATCACCAGCACGGGCAGCACCACGGCCGACTCCGCTGTGACGAACCCCCGGTCGGCGCCCCGCTCACATCCGCGCATTGAGGGCTTCCTTCACGATGCTCTGCAACTCCGCGCTGACCGCACCGCTGGTGACCACCTTGTAGAGCACCACCGCGAACGCCACCGCCGCGACGATCCCGGTGGCGTACTCGGAGGTGACCATCCCCGCGTCCCGCCGCGCCGCACGCACCCTGCACACCAAGGCACGCAGCCGTGCCCGCACCACCTGATACATCTCAACCCCCGTATACATGTCGATCCTGGTGGGAAAGTCCGAACTTCTGTCGTTTGTCGCTCACTTGCCGCCGTTCCGTCTCCGCGTCAGTCACCACCCCCTCCGAGCACCCCGCCTGCGAGCCCGATGACCACGGGCAGCACTCCGACCGCGATGAACGCGGGGAGGAAGCACAGGCCCACCGGCGCGCTGACCATGACGCCCGCTCGGCGGGCCCTGGCCGTCGCGGCGCGGCTCCAGTCGGCACGGGCCTGCGCGGCGAGCCGCGCGACCGGTGCGGCGGCCGGCAGCCCGGACACGTCGGCCCGTTCCAGCAGCCGGGCCAGCCCTCCGGCGCCCGGGACGGCGGCCAGCCTCCGCCAGGCCGCCCCCGGTTCACCGCCCAGCCGGACCTCCGCCGCGCCACGGGCCAGCGCGTCTCCCACAGGGCCGCCCAGGGCCTCCCCGACCGCCTGTGCCGCGACCACCGGTCCGGCACCCGCCGCGATGCAGGCGGCCAGCAGGTCGGCGGCGAGGGGCAGTTGCCGGGCCGCTTCGGCGAGATCGGGCGCCCGTGCCTCCGCCCCGGCCGCCTCCTGCCGCAGCCGCCACCGCCACATGCCCACCGCGCCGGCCAGCCCGACGGCGACACCGGTGAGGCCGCCGACCAGTGCCCACCCGGCGCACGCCACTCCCACCGGAGCCAGCCAGGTCCGCGCGGCCCCGCGCAGGGCGAGGCGCGGGACGGGAGCGGGTGGTTTCCGGACCTGCAGTTCGGCCAGCCGCCGCAGTATCCGCCGTCGTCGCCGCCCGTCCACCAGCCACCGCACCGACGACGCGAGGGCCGACAGGGCCCCCACCGCCACCCCCAGCCTGTGGACAATCTCTCCGCTCATGCCTCCGCCCCCAGCCTGTGGACAACTTCTCCGCTCATGCCGCCGCCTCCGCGCCCCGCACGATCCGCAGCACCCACCACACCCCGAGGCCCTCCAGCACACCGCCGACGACCAGACAGCCCAGACCCGCCGGGGTGTGCAGCAGGACATGGAGGGGATCGGCGCCGAGGGCGCCGCCGATCAGGAGCCCCAGGGCAGGCAGCCCGGCGAGCATCACCGCCGTGGCCCGGGCGCCCGCCAACTGGGCGCGCAGATCGCCACGCTGGTCCCGTTCGGCGCGCAGGGCGGCGGCGAGCCGGTCGAGTCCGGCAGCGAGCCCCGCGCCCTGGTCCACGGCCACCCGCCAGCACGCCGCGAGTCCCCGCAGCCCCTCGGCGCCCGGCTGCCGTGCCGCCGTCGCGAGCGCGTCCGGCACGTCACCGCCGAACCGGGCCGCCGCCAGTACCGTCGCCTGCGCGTCCGCGAGTCCGCCGCAGTCCCGCGCCGCCCGCAGCAGCGCCTCGCCCGGCTGGCGTCCGGCCCGCACCTCCCCGGCCAGCGCCCCGCACAGCGCGATCACCGCGTCGGCCCGGCGCTCCCGCTCCCGCCGTGCCCGGCCGGCCAGCCGGACCCGCCGCAGCAGGGGCACCCCGGCCGCCCCCAGGACGACCGGCAGCACGGACGCCCCGAGCACCGCCAGGACGAGACCGGCGACCGGCGCCCACCACTCGGGCCGCAGCCGACCGCGGACGCGCCGCAGCCCGCCGGTCATCCGCCGCCATCCGGGCGGCCCGTTCTGCACGGCCCCGCCGCACGCGAGCAGCAACCGCGCCCGCCGCGCCGCCGAGTGCCGCTCACCCGTCAGCCAGACCGCCGCCCCCATGCACGCGACGGCCGCCCCCATCGCCATCTCGGCCGCACCCATAGACATCTCAGCCGCCCCCGTCATGACCCGCCCTCCTTCGTCCCGGCCTCACACGGCCCGTCTCCGTCTCCCCGGAGCAGCCCCCGCAGCCGCTCCCAGCCCCGCTCCCGCACGAACGCCTCGGCTCCCCACCGCAGCGCGGGCACCGTCCGCACCAGCCCCGACGGATCCCGCTCCAGCACGTGCACCTCCGCGATCCGCCGCCGCCCGGACCGGTCGCGCACCAGGTGCAGCACCACGGAGAGGGCAGCGGCCACCTGGCTGTGCAGCGCGGCCCGGTCGAGCCCGGCGGCCGTGCCGAGCGCCTCAAGCCGGGCCGGCACATCGGCGGCGGCGTTGGCGTGGACGGTCCCGCAGCCGCCCTCGTGGCCCGTGTTCAACGCGGCCAGCAGATGCACCACTTCGGGCCCGCGCACCTCGCCGACCACCAGCCGGTCGGGCCGCATCCGCAGCGCCTGGCGCACCAGGTCCTCGAGGGTGACGAGGCCCGCGCCCTCCTGGTTGGCGGGTCTCGTCTCCAGCCTCACCACGTGGGGATGGTCCGGCCGGAGCTCCGCCGAGTCCTCGGCGAGGACGATCCGCTCGTCCGGCCCGACGAGCCCCAGCAGGGCACTCAGCAACGTCGTCTTGCCGCTGCCCGTGCCGCCGCTGACGAGGAACGACAGCCGTGCCTCGAGCAGTGCGCGCAGCACGCGGTCCCCGCCCGGCGGCACCGTGCCCGCGGCGACCAACTCGCCGAGCGTGAAGGCACGCGGCCGCACGACGCGCAGCGAGAGGCAGGCGCAGCCCACGGCCACCGGTGGCAGCACCGCGTGCAGCCGGGTCCCGTCGGGCAGCCGGGCGTCGACCCACGGGCGGGCGTCATCCAGCCGGCGTCCGGCCACCGCGGCGAGGCGCTGGGCGAGCCGTCGTACGGCCGCCGCGTCCGCGAAACGCACCGCCGTCAGCTCCAGTCCGCCGCCCCGGTCCACCCAGACCCGGTCCGGGGCGGACACCAGCACGTCGGTCACCGACGGGTCGGCGAGCAGCGGCTCCAGTGGCCCGCTGCCGACCAGCTCCGACCGCAACCGCGCGGCGGCCCCCAGGACTTCGGCGTCCCCGAGCACCCGCCCCTGCTCACGCAGGGCCTGCGCCACGCGCGCGGGGGTCGGCTCGGCCCCGCTCTCGGCCAGCCACCGCCGCACCCCGTCGAGCAGCTCCGCGCCCTCCAGTCCGGCCAGCGTGCTCATGCCGTACCCGCCTCGACCAGGGCCCGCTCCCAGAACTCCTTGCAGAACCGGGCGAGCGGCCCCCGCCCGGCCGCACCCGGTGGTGCCGTGTCCTCGTCGGGGCGCAGCAGCCCCGGCTCCACCGGCACCTCACCGACCAGCGGCAGTCCGAGCAGCCGGGCCACCTCGCGGTCGTCGAGCCCCGGCGGATACGGCCCGCGGACCGCCACCCGCAGGTCCCGCAGGACCATGCCGACCGCGGACGCCACCCGCCCGGCGGCCGCCACGGCCCGCAGCTCGGCGGGCACCACCAGCAGGCCCAGGTCGAGCTGGCCGAGCACCTCGGCGACCCCGTCGTCGATCCGGCGCGGCAGGTCCACGACGACCGTGCCGCCCCGGCGCCGGGCCGCCGCCAGCACCGCGCGCACCGCCTGGGGCGGGACCGCGATCCGGTCACCACGGTCCCAGCTGAGCACCCGCAGCGAGTGCAGCTCGGGCAGTGACTCCTCCAGGGCGCCCCCACCGACCCGGCCGCGTGAGGAGGCGAACGCGGGCCAGCGCAGCCCCTCGGCCGTCTCACCGCCGAGGAGTACGTCGAGTCCGCCACCCAGCGGATCGGCGTCCACCAGGAGGGTGCGCAAGCCCTCCCGCGCGGAGGTGACGGCGAGGGCGCACGCGAGCGTGGACGCTCCGGCCCCGCCCCGGCCGCCGATCACGCCCACGGTGAGAGCGGGCCGGCCGACGCCCTCGGCCACGTCGGCGATCCGGTCGACGAGCCACTGTTCGCCGTCGGGCAGCATCAGCACGTGCTCGGCACCGATCTCGACGGCACGCCGCCACACCCCCGAGTCGTCCTGGTCCCGGCCGACGAGGATGACTCCCCTTCTGCGCGCGGCCCCGCGCACGCGCCGCGCGGCGTCGTCGCCCACCAGGACGAGCGGCGCCGCCTCCCAGCTGCCTCTGCGCTCCGGCACCCCGTGGTGCACCTCGGGTGTGGCGCCCGCCGCCGCGCACAGGCGCAGCAGGTCGTCGAGGAGTTCGCTGTCCTCGGTGACGATCAGCGGTCCGCCCTGCCGCCCTCCGGCGGCCGGCGGTGGATCGTGTGTGACGGCTCCGGCCACGGTCTCCATCCCCCTTCGCTGCACGACTCGCGCGGCCCCTGCGGCCGCGCGATTCAGATCCCGGGAAGAACCGGCGAGACGGCCTCCCTGTGAACGGCCGGCGGAAACCGGCCGAACGCGCCCCGGCAATCGGAACCGGCCATGAACTCGCCGCGAGCGGGGTGCGCTGGAATCACGGTGCAGCGATCCCGGAAATCGTGTGGATCTTGGTGGATAACTGTGGACGCCTCGGGGGTTGTGAATATCGCCGTCACCCATACCGGTGACCCCCGCAGACCCTCTGTGCGACTCCCACAGAGCAGTCCGACGACTACACGGCGTGACGGATCATGGGCATGAAGAAGAGGCGGCCGAAGCCGCCTCGGAAGCGGCGCTCAGGCCGCGCGAAGAAGGAGAAAACCCACCCGGACATGCGACGACCCCCGCCGGGGGGGAGAGCGGGGGTCGTCCCCACGGCCGACTCGGGGGGGGAGGAGTCGGGCCGGGTTAGCACGGTCGCGAACGATCCGTGACTTCCATGGTGTACCCGAGAGCCCTCTCAGGCAAACCCACGCGCCCCACCTTACGCCGAATGGGCTGCCCCTATGCTCAAGGGCGTGGAAAACCACTCCTTGCCCCGCACAGCGGCCTTCTTTGACCTGGACAAGACCGTCATTGCGAAGTCGAGCACGCTCACGTTCAGCAAGTCGTTCTACCAAGGCGGCCTGATCAACCGCAGGGCCGTGCTGCGCACCGCATATGCCCAGTTCGTCTTCCTGGCCGGCGGCGCCGACCACGACCAGATGGAGCGGATGCGCGCGTACTTGTCCGCGCTGTGCCGCGGCTGGAACGTGCAGCAGGTCAGGGAGATCGTCGCCGAGACCCTGCACGACCTGATCGACCCGATCATCTACGACGAGGCCGCCTCCCTCATCGAGGAGCACCACACCGCCGGCCGCGACGTCGTGATCGTGTCCACGTCGGGCGCGGAGGTGGTCGAGCCGATCGGCGAGCTGCTCGGCGCGGACCGCGTGGTGGCGACCCGCATGGTCGTGGGCGAGGACGGCTGCTTCACCGGCGAGGTGGAGTACTACGCCTACGGCCCGACCAAGGCCGAGGCCATCAGGGAGCTGGCCGAGTCCGAGGGGTACGACCTCAGCCGCTGCTACGCCTACAGCGACTCGGCGACCGACGTGCCGATGCTGGAGTCCGTCGGCCGTCCCCACGCCGTGAACCCGGACCGGGCCCTGCGCCGCGAGGCCCTCGCGCGCGGGTGGCCGATCCTGGACTTCCACCGCCCGGTCCGGCTCAAGCAGCGCATCCCCGCGTTCTCCGTACCGCCGCGTCCGGCGCTCGTCGCGGTCGCCGCGATAGGGGCCGCCGCAGCTACCGCGGGCCTCGTCTGGTACGCGAACCGGCGCCGGGCCACGGTCGCCTGACCTGGGGTTACCCAAGGTCCTATTTGAACCTAAAAGTAAAGAAGTGTGGTCCGGGCTTCCGCTTGCTTCGGGTCAGGAGTACAAAGGACTCAACGGCCCGCGAGACCAAGGACATCCGAGAGGATCACCTTAAAACGCATTTGGCCCCACGGACCGAGCATGGACACCGGGCACCCACGCGACGTCGACCCGTCGATTACGGGCCAGCCGCACCAGGTGACGGGCAAAGTTCCCGACCTGATGGGCACATATCGAGGACGCTTGGTAACCCGGTGCTCATGCCAGCGGCGGTACGAGTTCTCGTACCGCCGCATTTCTTGTCCCCAGGGCTCTCACGCCGCTCCGCGCTGCAGCGCCTCGCACACCGCCGTCGACTCGCGCGCTCCCAGTTCGACCGCCCTGCCACAGTGGGCGATCCAGGCGGCCACGCCCTCCGGGGTGCCGGAGACGTACCCCGCCAGGGCCTGCAGATAGGCCTCGCGGCCCAGCTCGGCGTGGCCGACCTCGGCCGGGCAGACCGACTTCGGGTCCAGGCCGCTGCCGATCAGCACGATGCGCTCGGCGGTGCGCGCCACCAGCCCGTTGTGGGACGTGAAGGGGCGCAGGGCGAGCAGTTCGCCGTGCACGACGGCGGCCGTCACCAGCGCCGGGGCGGAACCGCCCGCGATGATCAGCCCGGCCAGCCCCTCCAGCCGGCCGTGCGCCTCGGCCGCGCTCGGCAGCGGCAGCCCGACGAGCGGCTCGTCCACCGGCTCGCCCTCCTGCCGGGGCCGCCCCACCTGGTCGGCCTTGTCCGCGGCCGCCACCAGGTGCAGCCGGGCCAGCACCCGCAGGGGCGACTGCCGCCAGATCGACAGCAACTGGCCCGCCTCGGCGGTGAGCCGGAGCGCGGCGCCGACGGTGCGCGCCTCGTCGTCGCCGCTGAAGTCCGTACGACGGCGCACCTCCTCCAGGGCCCAGTCCGCGCCGGACAGGGCCGCCGAGCCGCGGGCGCCGCGCAGGGCCGCCTCGGAGGTGATCGCGTTGCTGCGCCGCCGCATGATCCGGTGTCCGTAGACCCGGTCCACGGACTTGCGCACGGACTCCACGGAATCGGCCACTCCGGGCAGTGCCCCCAGGGCCGCGAGCGGATCGGCGGTCGCGCCTGCTGTACTCATGAGTACGACCCTACGCACCCCAAGGGCCCGCCCTGCGGCGGAGTGGCCTTCTTCACGCGCGCGTGCCCTTCTTCACGCGCGCGTGCCCGTCACGGCGAACCGCCGGGCGACTACCCCTGGGCCGCCGGAGCCCCGGGCACTCCCCTCGGGGCGGGGGCGGGACGGCCGGACAGGAAGGCCTCCCAGCCCTCCTTCGGCGCCTCGCCGACCTTCAGGGTGCGCAGCTTCTCCAGCACCTTGGGGTCCTGGGCGTCCAGCCAGTCCACGAGCTGCCGGAAGGAGACACAGCGCACCTCCTCCTTGGTGCACACCGTCTCGATGACCTCCTCGACGGCCCGCATGTACGTGCCGCCGTTCCAGGACTCGAAGTGGTTGCCGATGATCAGGGGCGCGCGGTTGCCGTCGTAGGCCCGCTGGAAGCCCTTGAGCAGGCCGTCGCGCATCTGGTCGCCCCAGAAGCCGTGCATGGCGGGGTCGCCCTGGGTGGCGGTGCCCGACTGGTTGACCATGAAGTTGTAGTCCATGGTCAGCTGCTCGTAGGAGTGCCCGGGGAACGGCACGAGCTGCATGGACACGTCCCACAGGCCCTGTTTCCTGCGGGGCCAGACCTGGTCGTTGACGCCGCTGGTGTCGTAGCGGAAGCCCAGCTCCCGGGCCGCCTTGAGGAAGTTCCGCTGGCCTTCGAGGCAGGGTGTGCGGGCGCCGATGAGCTCCTTGTCGTAGTCGAAGGGCAGCGGGGACGCGTTCTTCAGGCCCGTGTTGGTCTTCCAGGTCTTCACGAACTGCTTGGCCTGGGCGATCTCGTCCTTCCAGTCCGCCACCGACCACTCGCCGACCCCGCCGCCGCTGCCGCAGAAGTGGCCGTTGAAGTGTGTGCCGATCTCGTTGCCCTCCAGCCACGCCAGGCGCAGTTGCTTGACGGTGGCGGCGATGCCACGGCGGTCGTTGAAGCCGATGTCGGAGCGGCCCGGGGAGTGCTGCGGGGGCCGGTAGAGGTCGCGCTTCTCGTCCGGCAGCAGGTACACGCCGCTGAGGAAGTACGTCATGGTCGCGTTGTTCTCCCGGGCGACCTTGCGGAAGTGGGAGAACAGCTTCTGGCTGTCCTCACCGGCGCCGTCCCAGGAGAAGACGACGAACTGCGGGGGCCGCTGGCCGGGGCGCAGCCGCTCGGGCCGGGGCAGGTGGGGCTGGGCCCCGGTGTAGGCGGTGGAGCCGTCCCCGATCAGCCGGACCGCGCTCTTGGGTGCCTGAGCGGGCTTGGCCCTGGACGGTTCGGGGGTGCCTTGCCGGGAGGTGCCGGTCGCGCAACCGGCGAGCGATGCGGCGCAGACCGCGGCGATCACGGAGCCCGCGGCGATCCTGTGGGTGGCGGCCATGTTCCGCCCACCTTCTTCCTTCTCTCGGGTGCCGACAGCGCCGCCAAATTCGCACGAGACCGAGAAGGAATTAGTACGACAAGCCGATCAAATAGCCACTTCACTCGTCGGGGTGATTTATTAGCCCATTTGCCCGTAAAGTCTATGCTCGTCCTTTACTCTGCATTACGATCCGTTTACTGAGCGTTGATTTATCCCGCCGATTTACGCCGTGACCCACGGCCGCGACAGAACCCGCCCCGAGCGGGACCCCAGTCACGCGACCGCGCAGCCCCGGAGGAGACGGGAAACCATGTCAGCCTGCGTTCCCACCCGCGCCGCCGATCCGAACCGGACCGAGCGGACCCATCCACCCCACAGCCCGCCGACCGGCCCCCGCCGCTTCCGTATCGCGGGTGCCGACGTGTCGGCCTCGATCGCGGTCTTCCTGATCGCACTGCCCCTGTCCCTGGGCATCGCCCTGGCCACCGGCGCGCCCCTCCAGGCCGGCCTCGTCGCCGCCGCCGTGGGCGGGCTCGTCGCCGGACGGCTCGGCGGCTCCCCGCTCCAGGTGAGCGGGCCGGCCGCCGGGCTCACCGTCGTCACCGCCGACCTCATCCAGCGCTACGGCTGGCGGACGACCTGCGCCATCACCGTCCTCGCCGGTCTGGCCCAACTCGGCCTGGGCTGCCTGCGCGTGGCCCGTGGCGCCCTCGCCGTCAGTCCCGCCATCGTGCACGGCATGCTCGCCGGGATCGGCGTCACCATCGCCGTCGCCCAGCTGCACATCGTGCTCGGCGGCACACCGCAGAGCTCGGTCCCCGACAATCTGAGAGCCCTGCCGGCCCAGTTGGCGCAGCTGCGGCCCGCGTCCGTGTCGGTGAGCGCGCTGACCCTGGCGCTGCTGCTGCTCTGGCCGAGACTGCCCGGCCGGGCCGGACGCCTGCTGCGCAAGGTCCCTGCCGCGCTCATCGCCGTCGCCGGAGCCACCGCTGCCGCCGCCCTCGCCGGTCTGCGCCTGCCCAAGGTCGACCTGCCGTCCTGGAGCAACCACGCGCTGGCCGGACTGCCCGAGGGCCCCGTCCTCGGCCTCCTCGCCGCCGTGCTCACCACCACGCTGGTGTGCAGCGTGCAGTCGCTGCTGGGCGCGGTCGCCGTGGACAAGCTGGTGGCCGGCCGCCCGGGCCTGCCCGCCCGGGTCGGACGCTCCGACCTCGACCGCGAACTGCTCGGTCAGGGCGCCGCCAACATCGTCTCCGGTTCGCTCGGCGGCCTGCCCATCGCCGGTGTCGCGGTGCGGAGCACGGCGAATGTGAACGCGGGAGCGGTGAGCCGGAACTCCACGATGCTGCACGGCGTTCTCGTAGTGATCGCCACGCTGCTGATGGTCCCGATCCTGGAGCTCATCCCGCTCGCCTCGCTCGCCGCCCTGGTGATGTCCGTCGGCATCCAGATGGTGTCCCTGAACCACATCCGCACGGTGACGCGCCACCGAGAGGTGTGGGTCTACGCCGTCACCACCCTGGGCGTGGTGACCCTGGGCGTCCTCCAGGGTGTCGCCCTGGGCATCGCCATGGCCGTCGCCGTCGCCCTGCACCGCCTCACCCGCACCCGCATCACGCACGAAGAGAGGGAAGGAGTCCATCACGTACACGTCAGAGGACAGTTGACGTTCCTCGCCGTGCCGCGGCTCAGCCGGGCCCTGCACCTCGTGCCCCACGGCGCCGACACCGTCGTCGAGCTGGACGGGTCGTTCATGGACCACGCGGCGTACGAGACGCTGCAGGACTGGCAGAAGACGCACACCGCGCAGGGCGGCACCGTCGAGATCACCGGCCGGCACCCCGGCACCCGCATCTCCGAACCAGCGGCCGTCGCCGACTGCCGTTGCCGGCCCTGGACGGCCTGGCGCAACCACCAGTGCGAACGCCCGCAGTCCGCGTTCCTCTCCGAGCAGGACGCGGACGGGTCGGTTCGCTCCGAGCCCGATCCGGCAGGCACCGGCGGAGCCGACGGGCACGAACTGGCGCGTGGCATCAGCGCCTTCCAGCGCAACACCGCACCCCTGGTGCGCAGCGAGCTGGCCCGGCTGGCGCGCGAGGGGCAGCGGCCCTCGCAGCTCTTCCTGACCTGCGCCGACTCACGACTGGTCACCTCGATGATCACCTCCAGTGGTCCGGGCGACCTGTTCGTGGTGCGCAACGTGGGCAACCTCGTCCCGCTCCCGGGCGAGGAGAGCGGCGACGACTCGGTGGCAGCCGCGATCGAGTACGCCGTGGAGGTGCTGCGCGTGCGGTCCATCACGGTGTGCGGGCACTCGGGCTGCGGCGCCATGCAGGCGCTGCTCAACTCCGAGCCGGGCGGCGCCCGGACACCGCTGAAGCGGTGGCTGCGGCACGGGCTGCCGAGCCTGGAGCGCATGACCGACGACAGCCGGCCGTCGGGCAGCCTGGCCGGCCGGGTGCCCGCGGACGTGGTCGAGCAGCTCTGCCTGACCAACGTGGTCCAGCAGTTGGAGCACCTGCGCGCCCACGACGCGGTGGCCCGGGCCCTGGCGGACGGCGCCCTGGTGCTCCAGGGCATGTACTTCCACGTGGGCGAAGCCGAGTCGTACCTGCTCACCGAGGCGGACGGCGGCGGCGTCTTCGACCGCGTACGGGAGGCGGACCTGACGGCGTGAGCCGGGCGCCCGCCCGGGTGCGCGCGACCTACGGGACCGCGCACCCGGCGGCCCGCACCGTCCCTCACACCGCCGGCCCTCACACCGCCGGTCGGCACACCACCGGTCGGCACACCACCGGCCCGCACCGCCCCGCGGCTGGCGGCCTCCACCGCCCCATGCCCGGGCGGCCCGCACCGCCCCTCACACCGCCGGCCCTCACCGCCCCGCACACCGCAAGCCGTCACCGCCTCACCCAGCGGTCCGCGGACCGGCAGGCCTCTCCGCCCCTCCCGCGGGCACGTGACCGGCGTTACACGTATGAACTTTCCCTGGTCGGTGTCCGTGGGTACGGATGACCCCGGCCGTCGAAACCACCGCCCAACAGGTCTAAACCAATCGGCGGTCGGACCTTGTCATCGCACCCCCGGGTCTGATGAGCTGTGGCCTGGGACACAACGGACACCCTGGGAAAGGCAGATGCCGTGAGCAACGAAAGCCTGGCCAACCTGCTCAAGGAAGAGCGCAGGTTCGCACCCCCCGCCGACCTGGCCGCCAACGCCAACGTCACCGCGGAGGCGTATGAACAGGCCAAGGCTGACAGGCTCGGCTTCTGGGCCGAGCAGGCCCGCCGGCTGACCTGGGCCAAGGAGCCCACCGAGACGCTCGACTGGTCGAACCCGCCGTTCGCCAAGTGGTTCAAGGACGGCGAGCTCAACGTCGCCTACAACTGCGTCGACCGGCACGTGGAGGCCGGGCACGGCGACCGGGTCGCCATCCACTTCGAGGGCGAGCCCGGCGACAGCCGCGCGATCACCTACGCCGAGCTCAAGGACGAGGTCTCCAAGGCGGCCAACGCGCTGCTGGAGCTGGGCGTTCAGGCCGGGGACCGGGTCGCCGTCTACATGCCGATGATTCCCGAGACGGCGATCGCGATGCTGGCCTGCGCCCGCATCGGCGCCGCCCACTCCGTCGTCTTCGGCGGCTTCTCCTCCGACGCGCTCGCCACCCGCATCCAGGACGCCGACGCGCGCGTGGTCATCACCTCCGACGGCGGCTACCGGCGCGGCAAGCCCTCCGCGCTCAAGCCGGCCGTGGACGAGGCCGTCGAGAAGGCGGGCAACGTCGAGCACGTCCTGGTCGTGCGCCGCACCGGCCAGGAGGTCGCCTTCACCGAGGGCCGCGACCTGTGGTGGCACGACCTCGTGGGGCGGCAGAGCGCGGAGCACGCCCCGCAGGCGTTCGAGGCCGAGCACCCGCTGTTCATCCTCTACACCTCGGGCACCACGGGTAAGCCGAAGGGCATCCTGCACACCTCCGGCGGCTACCTCACCCAGGCCGCCTACACCCACCACGCCGTCTTCGACCTCAAGCCGGAGACCGACGTGTACTGGTGCACCGCCGACGTCGGCTGGGTCACCGGCCACTCGTACATCGTCTACGGCCCGCTCGCCAACGGCGCGACGCAGGTCATGTACGAGGGCACGCCCGACACCCCGCACCAGGGCCGCTTCTGGGAGATCGTCCAGAAGTACGGCGTGACGATCCTCTACACCGCGCCGACGGCGATCCGCACGTTCATGAAGTGGGGCGACGACATCCCCGCCAAGTTCGACCTGTCCAGCCTGCGCGTGCTGGGCTCGGTGGGCGAGCCGATCAACCCCGAGGCGTGGATCTGGTACCGCAAGAACATCGGCGGCGACCGCACCCCGATCGTCGACACCTGGTGGCAGACCGAGACCGGCGCGATGATGATCACCCCGCTGCCGGGCGTGACCGCCACCAAGCCCGGCTCCGCGCAGACGCCGCTGCCCGGCATCTCCGCGACGGTCGTCGACGACGAGGCGAACGAGGTGCCCAACGGCGGCGGTGGCTACCTGGTGCTGACCGAGCCGTGGCCGTCGATGCTGCGCACCATCTGGGGCGACGACCAGCGGTTCATCGACACGTACTGGTCGCGCTTCGAGGGCAAGTACTTCGCCGGTGACGGCGCCAAGAAGGACGACGACGGCGACATCTGGCTGCTCGGCCGGGTCGACGACGTCATGCTCGTCTCGGGGCACAACATCTCCACCACCGAGGTCGAGTCCGCGCTCGTCTCCCACCCGTCGGTCGCCGAGGCGGCCGTGGTCGGCGCGGCGGACGAGACGACCGGGCAGGCGATCGTCGCCTTCGTGATCCTGCGCGGCACGGCCGCCGAGACGGAGACGCTGGTCGACGAGCTGCGCGCCCACGTCGGCAGCACCCTCGGCCCGATCGCCAAGCCCAAGCGGATCCTGCCGGTGGCCGAGCTGCCGAAGACCCGCTCCGGCAAGATCATGCGCCGGCTGCTGCGGGATGTCGCCGAGAACCGCCAGCTCGGTGACGTCACCACGCTGACGGACTCCACGGTCATGGACCTCATCCAGGCCAAGCTGCCGGCCGCGCCCAGCGAGGACTGATCGCGGCAGAGCAGAGAATGAACGAGGGGCACCCGGCAACACGCCACCGGGTGCCCTTCGCGCAGCTGGGAGAAGATCGCCCTGTGCACCCCCGGGCACACTTAAGTAGGCTAAACAAAACGAAGCTCATAGGGGTGCCGGGAAGTCTGGTCGGCAGGTCGCTGTTCCCTGCCCAGATCCGGAGGTCTCCCCCGTGACCGCGCCCCGCTCCGCTCCTCGCAAGGTCCTCGACCGACTGTCACTGCCCGAGCGGACCTACGTGGCGGACGCGCTGCGCACCGAGACGGTCGGCGGCGTCCTGCTGCTCGCCGCCGCGGTCATCGCACTGCTGTGGACGAACATCCCCGCGCTGCACGACAGCTACGAGGACATCGCCCACTTCCACTTGGGCCCCGCCGCCCTCGGCCTCGATCTGTCGGTCGCGCACTGGGCCGCCGACGGACTTCTCGCGATCTTCTTCTTCGTCGCCGGCATCGAGCTCAAGCGCGAACTCGTCGCGGGTGATCTGCGCGACCCCAAAGCCGCCGCGCTGCCGGTCGTCGCCGCCCTGTGCGGCATGGCCGTACCCGCGCTCGTCTACACGGTCACCAGCGTCACCGGCGGCGGCTCGCTGGCCGGCTGGGCCGTGCCCACCGCCACCGACATCGCCTTCGCCCTCGCCGTGCTCGCCGTCATCGGCACGTCCCTGCCGAGCGCGCTGCGCGCCTTCCTGCTCACGCTCGCCGTCGTCGACGACCTCTTCGCGATCCTGATCATCGCCGTCTTCTTCACCGACGACCTGAACTTCGCCGCGCTCGGCGGCGCCGCGGCCGGCCTCGCCGTCTTCTGGCTGCTGCTGCGCAAAGGCGTACGCGGCTGGTACGTCTACGTGCCGCTCGCCCTGGTGGTGTGGGCCCTGATGTACAACAGCGGCGTCCACGCCACCATCGCGGGCGTGGCCATGGGCCTGATGCTGCGCTGCCACCGCCACGAGGGCGAGGCGCACTCCCCCGGCGAGCACATCGAGCACCTCGTACGGCCCCTGTCGGCGGGACTGGCCGTACCGCTGTTCGCGCTGTTCAGCGCGGGCGTCTCGGTGTCCGGCGGGGCGCTCGCCGACGTGTTCACCCAGCCCGAGACCCTCGGTGTCGTCCTCGGACTCGTCGTCGGCAAGGTGCTCGGCATCTTCGGCGGGACCTGGCTGGCCGCGCGCTTCACCCGGGCGTCGCTCAGCGACGACCTCGCCTGGGCGGACGTGTTCGCGGTGGCGAGCCTCGCCGGCATCGGCTTCACCGTCTCCCTGCTCATCGGCGAACTCGCCTTCGAGGGCGACCAGGTGATGACCGACGAGATCAAGGCCGCCGTACTGTGCGGCTCGCTCATCGCGGCGACCCTCGCGACCGTCCTGCTGAAGATCCGGAACGCCAAATACCGCCGCCTGTGGGAGACCGAGGAGCGCGACGAGGACGCCGACGGCATCCCGGACATCTACGAGGAGGACGACCCGGCGTACCACCTGCGCATGGCGGAGCGCTACGAGCGCAAGGCCGCCGAGCACCGCCGCATCGCCCAGGAGAAGGCAGCGGCGCGGCACGGGCTTGCCGAAGTGCCGGGCGGGGCAGGCGATGACCGCGACGGTCCGGCATGATCTGACGAGACGGTACAAAAGACGGGACCGTACGCAGTCAGGCCGTACGCAGTCGGACGACTGTGGCGAGTCAGGCACAGGACGCGGAAATCGGACCGTACGCAGAAGAGGGAGACCGCGATGAGCGCACCCGACGGCAGCCCGGTCGGCGCCGAACGCAGCATCGGCCAGCTGTTCGCCTCGGCGACGGCGGAAATGTCGGCGCTGGTGCACGACGAGATCGCGCTGGCGAAGGCGCAGCTCAAGCAGGACGTCAAGCGCGGCGCGACCAGCGGGGGCGCCTTCTCGATGGCGGGGGCGGTCCTGCTGTTCTCGCTGCCGATGCTGAACTTCGCGCTGGCCTACGGCATCCGCACCTGGAGCGACTGGAACCTCGCGATCTGCTTCCTGCTGTCCTTCGCGGCGAACGTGCTGGTCGCGGTCGTGCTCGCGCTGATCGGCGTGGTCTTCGCGAAGAAGGCCAAGAAGAACAAGGGGCCGCAGAAGGTCGCCGCCTCGATGAAGCAGAGCGCGGGCGTCCTGCAGAAGGCCAAGCCGCACCCGCGCCCGGAGCTCACGCAGGACCGGGTCCCCGAAGCCATCGAGGCTGTGGCACGCTCGTCGTCATGACGGACCCCGCCACACCCTCGGCACAACCGGCCTCGGCCGTACTCCTGGACGTCCCCGGCGGGAAGCAGGTGAGCCACCGCGACGTCGCCGCCAACGGCGCCCGCTTCCACATCGCCGAGCTGGGCGACGGGCCGCTGGTGCTGCTGCTGCACGGCTTCCCGCAGTTCTGGTGGACCTGGCGGCACCAGCTGGTGGCGCTCGCCGACGCGGGGTTCCGGGCCGTCGCCATGGACCTGCGGGGTGTCGGGGGCAGCGACCGCACGCCGCGCGGCTACGACCCCGCCAACCTCGCGCTCGACGTCACCGGGGTCATCCGCTCGCTCGGCGAGCCCGACGCCGCGCTGGTCGGCCACGACCTCGGCGGATACCTGGCGTGGACGGCCGCCGCGATGCGCCCCAAGCTGGTGCGGCGGCTGGCGGTCGTCTCCATGCCGCATCCACGGCGCTGGCGCTCGGCCATGCTGCGGGACGTCAAGCAGACGCGCGCCGGTTCACACATCTGGGGGTTCCAGCGGCCCTGGATCCCGGAGCGGCAGCTCACCGCCGACGACGGGGCGCTCGTGGCCGAGCTGATCCAGGAGTGGTCCGGGCCGCGCCCGCCGGAGGACGAGGCGCTGGAGAACTACCGCCGCGCCATGTGCATCCCCTCGGCGGCGCACTGTGCGGTCGAGCCGTACCGCTGGATGGTGCGCTCCCTGGCGCGCCCGGACGGCATCCAGTTCAACCGGCGGATGAAGCGGCCCGTGCGCGTGCCGACCCTCCATCTGCACGGCTCGCTCGACCCCGTGATGCGCACGCGCAGCGCGGCCGGCTCCGGCGAGTACGTCGAAGCCCCGTACCGCTGGCGGCTGTTCGACGGCCTCGGCCACTTCCCGCACGAGGAGGACCCGGTCGCGTTCTCCTCGGAGCTCATCAACTGGCTGCGGGATCCCGAACCCGATCGGTGACCGGGTGACCGCGCCCGGTACCGGCGCCTGAACGCTTGTCCTACGAACGGCCAATTGCCCGGCGCATAGGCCAATTGGGCGCCCCGGGAGCGGTTATCGACCATGGGGCAGGGGCACACGTCGGGGTATGGGCTGGACGCACGACTACAGTGACGCAAGCCGCAATCGCCGCTCGGCGGGCGGTGCGAACTCCTACCAGCGAGGCGGTGCACCGCAGATGGCGGGGGCGGACCCCAGGGTCGGGATCCCGCGCATCCTCCGCCGCCGGGCCCGCTGGGTCTCCGTACGACTGCGCCACACACGCGACTGAGGCGTCACCCGCGCGAGTGACGCGCGGGGCCCGCCCTTCCCCGAGCCGCTCCTAGAGCGCGCAGCTGTCGCTGCCCACCTGCTGGTTGGCGGTGCGCCCCTTGGTGATGTCCTCCTGGATCTCGTCCACGGTGAGCGCGTACCCGGTCTCGGCGTCGTCGAGGGACTTGGCGAACACCACGCCGTAGACCTTGCCGTCGGGGGTGAGCAGCGGGCCGCCGGAGTTGCCCTGGCGGACGGTCGCGAAGAGGGAGTAGACGTCGCGGCGGACCGTGCCGCGGTGGTAGATGTCCGGGCCGTTGGCCGTGATGCGTCCCCGCACGCGCGCGGCCCGCACGTCGTACGCCCCGTTCTCCGGGAAGCCCGCGACGATCGCGCCGTCGCCGCTGGCCGCGTCCTTCGTGGTGAACCGCAGCGCGGGCGCCTTGAGGTCCGGCACGTCCAGTACGGCGATGTCGCGCCGCCAGTCGTAGAGCACGACCGTGGCGTCGTACTTCCTGCCCTCGCCGCCTATCTGCACGGTCGGCTCGTCGACACCGCCCACCACGTGCGCGTTCGTCATCACGCGGCGGTCGGCGAAGACGAAGCCCGTGCCCTCCAGGACCTTGCCGCAGCTCGGGGCCGTGCCCATGACCTTGACGATGGAGCGCTGGGCGCGGTTCGCCACCGGGCTGCCGGCCAGGGCCGGGTCGGGCGGCTGGACGTCGGTGATCGGCTCGTTGGAGAACGGGCTGAAGACCTGTGGGAAGCCGTTCTGCGCGAGGACGGAGGAGAAGTCCGCGAACCAGGTGGCGGCCTGGTCGGGCAGCGCCTGGGAGACGCCCTGCAGCACCTTGGAGTTGCGGACCTCCTTGCCGAGCGTCGGCAGCGTGGTGCCCGCGAGGGCCGAGCCGATCAGCCAGGCGACCAGGAGCATCGCCACGACGTTGACCAGCGCGCCGCCGGTCGCGTCGAGGGCCCGGGCCGGGGACCAGGTGATGTGCCGGCGCAGCTTGTTGCCGAGGTGGGTGGTGAGGGCCTGGCCGATGGAGGCGCAGACGATCACGACGACGACCGCGACGACGGCGGCGGTCGTGCTCACCTCGGCGTTGTCCGTGAGCGCGTCCCAGATCACGGGCAGCGCGTAGACGGCGACGAGGCCACCGCCCAGGAAGCCGATCACCGACAGGATGCCGACGACGAAGCCCTGGCGGTAGCCGACGACCGCGAACCACACGGCGGCGACCAGCAACAAGATGTCCAGCACGTTCACGAGGGCCACCCTGTCATGCGCGCCAGTCGAGCGGGACCTGCTTCTCGCGGTCCCAGGGCCGCTCCCAGCCCGCGTAGTGCAGCAGCCGGTCGATGATTCCCGCCGTGAAACCCCAGACAAGGGCTGATTTGACCAGAAATGCCGGACCTTGGTGGCCGCTGGGGTGGAGGGTGGTGGCTCGGTTGGCGGGATCCGTGAGATCCGCCACGGGAACTGTGAAGACCCTGGCGGTTTCGTTCGGATCGACCACCCCGACCGGGCTGGGCTCGCGCCACCAGCCGAGCACCGGTGTGACGACGAAGCCGCTCACCGGGATGTACAGCCGGGGCAGGACGCCGAAGAGCTGGACGCCCGCGGGGTCGAGGCCGGTCTCCTCCTCCGCCTCGCGCAGGGCGGCCCGCAGCGGTCCGTCACCCTTCGGGTCGCCGTCCTCCGGGTCGAGGGCCCCGCCGGGGAACGAGGGCTGCCCCGCGTGCGAACGCAGGGAGCTCGCGCGCTCCATGAGCAGCAGCTCCGGCCCCTGGTCGCCCTCGCCGAAGAGGACCAGCACGGCGGACTGCCGGCCGGCGCCGTCCTCGGGCGGCAGGAAGCGGCTCAGCTGCCTCGGCCGGACCGTCTCCACAGCGTGCACCACCGGGTCCAGCCAGGCGGGCAGGCCCTCCTTGCTCACGGTCACCGGGCCGCCCTGTGTGTCGCTCGCGCGCGTCATCGCCACCCCCGTCGTCCTGCCGCTTCCAACGCACGGCGGCCCCGAGATCGTTCCGCGAGGGGCCGCAGTCCCCTGTACGGGGGGCTTGCGGAGGTGTCCGGGCGGCTCGGGCGGCTCATCCCGCCCCCAGGGGCGGCGCCGGCCTGCCGCCCGCGTCCAGGTAGGCCTGCGGAGGCCTCAGGCGCTGGCCGGGGAAGCCGCCCTTCTCGTACTTGAGGAGCTTCTTCGCCTTCTCCGGGTCGGTCTCGCCCTCGCCGTACGCCGGGCAGAGCGGGGCGATCGGGCAGGCCCCGCAGGCCGGCTTGCGGGCGTGGCAGATGCGGCGGCCGTGCCAGATGACGTGGTGCGAGAGGTCCGTCCAGTCGCTCTTCGGGAAGAGCGCGCCGATGGCGGCCTCGATCTTGTCGGGGTCGGTCTCGGCGGTCCACTGCCAACGGCGCACCAGGCGCTGGAAGTGCGTGTCCACCGTGATGCCGGGGCGCCCGAAGGCGTTGCCGAGCACGACGAACGCGGTCTTGCGGCCGACGCCGGGCAGTTTGACCAGGTCCTCCAGCCGGCCGGGCACCTCGCCGCCGAAGTCCGCCACGAGCGCCTTGGACAGCCCTATGACGGACTTCGTCTTGGCCCGGAAGAAGCCGCAGGGGCGGAGGATCTCCTCCACCTCCTCCGGGTTGGCGGCGGCCAGGTCCTCGGGGGTGGGGTACTTGGCGAAGAGCGCGGGCGTCGTCTGGTTGACGCGCAGGTCGGTGGTCTGGGCGGACAGGACCGTGGCGACCACCAGCTGGAAGGGGTTGTCGAAGTCCAGCTCCGGGTGCGCGTACGGGTAGACCTCGGCGAGCTCGCGGTTGATACGGCGGGCGCGGCGGACCAGAGCGGTACGCGACTCGCCGCCCGGCGGGTGGACGACGGTCCTGGCGGGGGCGGTGTCCTTGAGGCGGGCGGTGGCCTTCTTGGGCGCGACGGTGACCTTCTTGGCGGCGGGCGCCTTCTTCACGGCGGGTGTCTTCTTCACGGCGGGTGTCTTCTTCGCGGCAGGTGTCTTCTTCGCGGCCTGCGCCTTCTTCACGGCAGGTGCTTTCTTCGCAGCCGGTGCCTTCTTGGCGGGGGCCGCCTTCTTCCCGGCCGGGGACTTCTTCCCAGCCGGTGACTCCTCCGCAGCCGGCGACTCCTTCGTAGCCGGTGACTTCTTCGCAGCCGGCTCCTTCTTCACGGCAGGCGGCTTCCCGGTCGGCGTCGGCTGTCCCGAAGCCGCCGCCCCCTCTGTCGCTTTCGCCGTTTTCCTACCGCCATCGGGGCTCTGTTCGCCCACAGCGGAATCGCGACGTACAACCACCCGCGCAGCCCCCTCGGCCTGTGCTCTCACCGGCGATTTGGACACCCGGCCAGCCTAAGGCCAGGCACCGACATCCGCCCCGGCCCCTGAAGATCGGCGCCCAATTGGACCCCTGCCGCGTACCCCGGGACACCTGTGCGGCATCCTTGTGACAGATCACACTGTTTGGACCGTCCGGCAAAATGGGCACCACGGTCCCCTGGTACGCGGGGGAGCAAGATCCCCTGAGCAGGTCGAAAGGGAGAGAACTCGTGGACGACGTTCTGCGGCGCAATCCGCTCTTCGCGGCGCTCGATGACGAGCAGGCCGCGGAGCTCCGCGCCTCCATGAGTGAGGTGACCCTCGCCCGCGGTGACTCGCTGTTCCACGAGGGCGACCCCGGCGACCGCCTCTACGTGGTCACCGAGGGCAAGGTCAAGCTGCACCGCACGTCCCCCGACGGCCGGGAGAACATGCTGGCCGTGGTCGGCCCCGGCGAGCTCATCGGCGAGCTGTCGCTGTTCGACCCGGGTCCGCGCACGGCCACGGCCACCGCGCTGACCGAGGTGAAGCTGCTCGGCCTCGGCCACGGCGACCTCCAGCCCTGGCTGAACGCCCGGCCCGAGGTGGCCTCGGCGCTCCTGCGCGCCGTCGCCCGCCGGCTGCGCAAGACCAACGACGCGATGTCCGACCTCGTCTTCTCGGACGTGCCGGGCCGTGTCGCCCGCGCCCTGCTCGACCTGTCGCGCCGGTTCGGCGTGCAGTCGGAGGAGGGCATCCACGTGGTGCACGACCTCACGCAGGAGGAGCTCGCCCAGCTGGTCGGCGCGTCCCGTGAGACGGTCAACAAGGCCCTGGCGGACTTCGCCCAGCGCGGCTGGCTGCGCCTGGAGGCCCGCGCGGTGATCCTCCTGGACGTGGAGCGCCTCGCCAAGCGCTCGCGCTGACGCGCCCGTCCCGGCCGTACGTCTTCGGGCCCTGTCCCCTCGCGGGACGGGGCCCGACGTCATGCGCGGCCCCGCCAAGGCGCCCTGCCCCGCCGTCGGCCCGGCGTCGAAAACGAGGCGCGCCGGATCGCCCCGCACGGCACAGTGACCGCATGGCCGGAACCGTTCACCGCCCAGGACTCGACGCCGGGGGCTTCATCGCCCGGGAGGGCTCCCTCGCGCGCGTGCCCCGTACCTTCCGCCCGGTCGTCGCCGCGGCCAGGGAGGGGCTCGCCGACGTGTTCGGGAGCCGGCTGCACAGCGCGTACGTCTACGGGTCGATACCGCGCGGCACCGCGCGCGTGGGGCACAGCGACCTCGACCTGCTGCTCGCCCTGCGCGCGGAGCCGACCGAGGCAGACCGGGCCGACGCCCGTGCGCTCGGCGCGGCGCTGGACGCGGAGTTCGCGCAGATCGACGGCCACGGGACGCTGCTCTTCAGCCGGGAGCGGCTGCTGAGCGACCTGGAGCGGCACGACCTGGGCTGGTTCGTCGCCTGCCTGTGCACCCCGCTGCTGGGCGAGGACCTGGCCGCGTCTCTGCCGCGCTACCGCCCCGACACGCTGCTGGCCCGCGAGACCAACGGCGATCTGCACCTGCTCCTGCCCCGCTGGCGCCGCCGGATCGCCGAGGCGGACGACACGGCGGAGGCCCGCCGTCCGCTGGTCCGTTTCATGTCCCGGCACCTCGTCCGCACCGGCTTCACGCTCGTCATGCCCCGCTGGAACGGCTGGACCAGCGACCTGCGGGAGATGGCGGAGGCGTTCGCCGGCTACTACCCGGAGCGCGCCGAGCAGCTGCGGGCGGCGGCCGTCCTCGGACGCGAGCCGACGGGGGACGCCGCCGTGCTCCGGTCGTACGTCGACGATCTCGGACCGTGGCTCGCCGGGGAGTATGCGCGCGTGCACGGCGTCAAGGCATCGCGCCCCGAGGGGCCCTAGATGAGCCCGTGTTCCTCCAGGTAGTCCAGCTGGGCCCGTACCGACAGCTCCGCCGCCGGCCACAGGGAGCGGTCGACGTCGGCGTAGACGTGGGCGACGACCTCGGCGGGGGTGCGGTAGCCGTCCTCGACCGCCGTCTCGACCTGGGCGAGACGGTGGGCGCGGTGGGCCAGGTAGTACTCAACGGCGCCCTGGGCGTCCTCCAGGACCGGGCCGTGGCCCGGCAGGACCGTGTGGACGCCGTCGTCGACCGTGAGGGACCTGAGGCGGCGCAGGGAGTCCAGGTAGTCGCCGAGACGGCCGTCGGGGTGGGCCACGACCGTCGTGCCGCGGCCCAGGATCGTGTCGCCCGTCAGGACCGCCTGGTCCGCCGGGAGGTGGAAGGAGAGCGAGTCGGCGGTGTGGCCGGGCGTCGGTACGACCCTCAGTTCGAGACCGCCGGTGGTGATCACGGCCCCGGCGGCCAGGCCCTCGTCGCCCAGCCGCAGCGCCGGGTCGAGGGCACGCACGCGCGTGCCGGTCAGTTCCGCGAACCGGGCGGCGCCCGCCGCGTGGTCGGGGTGGCCGTGGGTCAGCAGGGTCAGGGCGACGCGCTTGCCGGCCTGCTCGGCCGTGGCGACGACGTGGCGCAGGTGCCCGTCGTCCAGCGGCCCCGGGTCGACCACCACGGCCAGGTCGGAGCCGGGCTCGGAGAGGATCCAGGTGTTCGTGCCGTCCAGGGTCATCGCCGACGGGTTGGGGGCCAGGACGTTGACGGCCCGCGCGGTGGCGGGACCCGAGAGGACACCGCCCCGGGGCTGGCCGGGAAGGGCTGCTGCGTCCGTCATGCGCTGGCTCCACCGGTCGGGGCGGTCGGGACGTGCTTGGTGAACTCGTCGTGGCCCGGCCAGGAGAGCACGATCTCCCCGTCCACCAGGCGGGCGGTGGCCAGAATGGGCGTGAGGTCACGGCCGGGGGCGGCGGCGAGCGCCTGGGCGGCGGTCTCGTACGCCGTCAGCTGCCGCAGGGTCGCGATGGTCGGCGGCATCATCAGCAACTCGCCCGCGTCGTACCCGGCCGCCGCCTCGCCCGGGGTGATCCACACCGTGCGGTCGGCCTCCGTGGAGGCGTTGCGGGTGCGCTGTCCCTCGGGGAGGGCGGCGACGAAGAACCAGGTGTCGTAGCGGCGGGCCTCGAACTCGGGGGTGATCCAGCGCGTCCAGGCGCCGAGCAGGTCGGACCGCAGGACCAGGCCGCGCCGGTCCAGGAACTCCGCGAAGGACAGGTCCCGGGCGACCAGGGCGGCGCGGTCGGCCTCCCAGTCGTCGCCGGTGGTGTCGCCGACGACCGAATCGGGCGCCGGGCCGGCGAGCAGCACGCCCGCCTCCTCGTACGTCTCCCGCACGGCCGCGCAGACGATCGCCTGGGCCGTCGTCTCGTCGACGCCGAGCCGGTCAGCCCACCACGCGCGCGTGGGGCCCGCCCAGCGGACCTGGTGGTCGTCGTCGCGCGGGTCGACACCGCCGCCCGGATACGCGTACGCGCCCCCGGCGAAGGCC
This sequence comes from Streptomyces olindensis, assembly GCF_040645895.1. Taxonomy (NCBI): domain Bacteria; kingdom Bacillati; phylum Actinomycetota; class Actinomycetes; order Kitasatosporales; family Streptomycetaceae; genus Streptomyces; species Streptomyces olindensis. The sequence goes on from NZ_JBEYZD010000063.1 coordinate 43,530, forward strand.
ATGGAGGCGCGTCGGCGCAGCATGTGGACGGCGGGGCCGGAGCCGGTGTCCTTCAGGAGCATGACGGTCGCCGCGCGCTTCGGGGTGACCGGAGTGAGGGTGCCGGCCGCGAGTGCGCGGATGCGGTCCGGCCACTCCGGGGGGTACCACTGACCGTTCGCCATGGGCGCGAGGCTATCCCGTGACGGGCGGATGTTCGAGTGGCCCCCGGGTCCGGATCGCGCAGCTCGGACGGGTGCGCGGTGCTACGCGAGCTCCACCTGGATCTCGACCTCCACCGGCGCGTCCAGCGGCAGCACCGCCACGCCGACCGCGCTGCGCGCGTGCACGCCCTTGTCGCCGAGGACCTCGCCGAGCAGCTCGCTCGCGCCGTTGAGCACCGCGGGCTGGCCCGTGAAGTCCGAGGCCGAGGCCACGAAGCCGACGACCTTCACCACGCGGGCGATGCGGTCCAGGTCACCGGCGACGGACTTGACGGCGGCCAGGGCGTTGAGCACACACGTGCGTGCCAGCTCCTTGGCCTCCTCCGGGGTGACCTCGGCGCCGACCTTGCCGGTGACCGGAAGCTTGCCGTCCACCATGGGCAGCTGCCCGGCGGTGTAGACGTACGGCCCGGACTGCACGGCCGGCTGGTAAGCGGCGAGCGGCGGGACGACGTCGGGCAAGCTCAGGCCGAGCTCGGCCAGCTTCGCCTCGACGGCGCCCACTACTGCTTCTCCCGCTTCAGGTAGGCGACGAGCTGCTCGGGGTTGTTCGGCCCGGGCACGACCTGGACGAGCTCCCAGCCGTCCTCGCCCCAGGTGTCCAGAATCTGCTTCGTGGCGTGGACGAGCAGCGGCACGGTTGCGTATTCCCACTTGGTCATGCGGCCGACTCTAGCCCCTGTCCGAGCGGGGTCTCGGCCGCGGTCCGGGGGCGAACCCTGCACGGGTTGTCCACAGCCTCCCGCGTAGCCCGGGCGCGGACTGGTTAGGCTCGAATACGTGAGCAGGCTCCAGGTCGTCAGCGGCAAGGGCGGTACCGGCAAGACCACGGTGGCCGCGGCCCTAGCGCTGGCCTTGGCCGACGAGGGGAAGCGGACGCTTCTCGTCGAGGTCGAGGGCCGCCAGGGCATCGCGCAGCTCTTCGAGACCGAAGCGCTGCCTTATGAGGAGCGGAAGATCGCCGTCGCTCCAGGGGGCGGGGAGGTGTACGCCCTCGCCATCGACCCCGAACTGGCCCTTCTGGACTACCTCCAGATGTTCTACAAGCTGGGCAGCGCCGGACGGGCCCTGAAGAAGCTCGGCGCGATCGACTTCGCCACCACCATCGCGCCCGGCCTGAGGGACGTACTCCTGACGGGCAAGGCGTGCGAGGCGGTGCGCCGCAAGGACAAGGGCGGGCGGTTCGTCTACGACTACGTCGTCATGGACGCCCCGCCCACCGGGCGCGTCACACGCTTCCTGAACGTCAACGACGAGGTCGCCGGCCTCGCGAAGATCGGCCCCATACACAATCAGGCGCAGGCCGTGATGCGGGTGCTGAAGTCGCCGGAGACGGCCGTGCACCTGGTGACGCTGCTGGAGGAGATGCCCGTCCAGGAGACCGTGGACGGCATCGCCGAGCTGCGGTCGGCGCGGCTGCCGGTGGGGCGGATCATCGTGAACATGGTGCGGCCGGAGGTGTTGGACGCGGCCGACCTGGAACTCGTACGCACGGTCCCGCGTTCCACAGTCGCGCGGTCGCTGTCGTCCGCCGGGCTCGGCGGGGCGCGGCGCGGCGGGCACGCGGAGCGGCTGGTGGACCCGCTGCTCACCCAGGCCGAGGAGTACGCCGAGCGGTACGCGCTGGAGCACGAGCAGCGCGCGGTCCTCACCGAGCTGGGCCTGCCGCTGCACGAACTGCCGCTGTTCGCCGAGGGCATGGACCTGGCGGGGCTGTACGAGCTGGCCCGCGAGCTGCGCGAGCAGGGCGTGTCGTGAGCCGGCCACGCACAGGGCTGCGGCCCGGCAGAGGGCTGAAGCCACGCACATGGCTACGGCCACGCACATGGCTACGGCCGCGGACAGGGCTGCGGCCGTGCATAGGGCTGCGGCCCGACACAGGGCTGCGGCCCGGCACCGAGGCAAGGCCCGTCATGAGTCGGAAGCAGGGGATGTCATGAGTCGTCCGGACCCGGCCCACACGCACGACCCGGCCCGCCACCACCACCTCGCCCCCGCGCGTGTGCTCGACGTCGATCCGCTGCTCCAGGACCCGAAGACCCGCATCGTGGTCTGCTGCGGCTCGGGCGGGGTCGGCAAGACCACGACCGCGGCGGCGCTGGGCCTGCGCGCGGCCGAGCGGGGCCGCAAGGTGGTCGTGCTCACCATCGACCCGGCCCGCCGGCTCGCCCAGTCCATGGGCATCGACTCCCTCGACAACACCCCGCGCCGGGTGAAGGGCATCGACGACTCCGCGGGCGGCGAGCTGCACGCGATGATGCTCGACATGAAGCGCACCTTCGACGAGATCGTCGAGGCGCACGCGGACCGCGAGCGGGCGGCCGCCATCCTGGGCAACCCCTTCTACCAGTCGCTCTCGGCGGGCTTCGCGGGCACGCAGGAGTACATGGCGATGGAGAAGCTGGGCCAGTTGCGGGCCCGGGACGAGTGGGACCTGATCGTCGTCGACACCCCGCCGTCCCGCTCGGCGCTGGACTTCCTGGACGCGCCCAAGCGGCTCGGGTCGTTCCTGGACGGACGGCTGATCCGGCTGCTGACGGCCCCGGCGAAGCTGGGCGGCCGGGCCGGGATGAAGTTCCTGAACGTCGGGATGTCGATGATGACCGGCACCCTCGGCAAGCTGCTGGGCGGTCAGCTCCTGAAGGACGTCCAGACGTTCGTCTCCGCGATGGACACCACCTTCGGCGGTTTCCGCACGCGCGCGGACGCCACGTACAAGCTGCTCCAGGCGCCGGGGACGGCGTTCCTCGTGGTCGCGGCCCCGGAGCGGGACGCGCTGCGCGAGGCCGCGTACTTCGTGGAGCGGCTGGCCGCGGAGGACATGCCGCTCGCCGGGCTGGTGCTCAACCGGGTCCACGGCAGCGGCGCCGACCGGCTGTCGGCCGAGCGGGCGCTCGCCGCCGCGGAAAATCTTGAGGACTCCCGCATTGTGGATCAGGAGGGCGGGAAAGCTGGACTTCGTAACTCTCCCGAAACGCAAGACAGTTCAGACTCTCCCACGCCCGAAACACCAGCTCCGGCCGCTGCTGAGGCCTCCGACGGTGGCTCCCCCGCCGAGGACGACGCCGAGCACGCCGAGCGTTCCGTCGACCAGCTCACGGCAGGCCTGCTGAGGCTGCACGCCGAGCGCATGCAGCTGCTCTCCCGCGAGCAGCGCACGCGTGACCGCTTCACCGCGCTCCACCCCGAGGTGGCCGTGACGGAAGTGGCCGCGCTGCCCGGTGACGTGCACGACCTCACGGGGCTGCGCGACATCGGCGACCGGCTCGCGGCCAACGAACGCGAGCTGCCCGACGCGTCCGCTGGGTCCGACCGGCCCGAGGCAAGCGCCTGACGGACGCGGCCCGGTGCTGCCGCCGAAGCGGCGTGCTGCCGCAGAAGCCGCCAAAGGGCCCGTCAAGGGCCCTGAGACGTAGGGAGACCCCGGAGGGAACTCCTCAGCTCACCGCGGCGTAGTTCTCGTAGACCTCGTCGTCGTCGAGAGGCACCACACCCGTGCCGCGCTCGTACTCCGAGCGCGCGGTCTCCAGCAGCCGGCGCCAGGAAGTCACCGTGGGCCGCCTGCGCAGCAGTGCGCGGCGCTCCCGCTCCGTCATGCCTCCCCACACGCCGAACTCGACGCGGTTGTCGAGCGCGTCGGCCAGGCACTCCGTGCGCACCGGGCATCCGGTGCACACCGCCTTGGCCCTGTTCTGCGCTGCTCCTTGAACGAACAGTTCATCCGGATCGGTAGTGCGGCAGGCCGCCTGCGCACTCCAGTCGGTTACCCAGCCCATACCGGCGCCGTCCTCTCCCGAATCGAGGCTCCCCCACGGCGGCAGCGGCATATTCACCGCCGCCAGTTGAGGACGTTACGGAAGGTGGGCACAGCGCAACACCCCCAGCGGGCCCAATCTTGAATGGCCCGAACGGACTATGGGTAAGCGGCAGATCACCCGGGGGAGTGAGCTGGCGACATACGTAACTTTCCCGGCAAACCAGGACAGTTCAGTTGCGTCACAACGGACGCCGTATGACACACAAGGCGGATTCGGACACGCCCCCACCAAAAAAGTTGGGGAACACCCGGAACGATTCGGGGTCGCCGGACGTATTGATACGTGGCCTCACTGCTGTGACAGTTGAGAGCAGCTTAGGCCAAGGCCTATACGCCTGTCCGGCGAATGAGAACGTAGACACCTCACGTTGCTATGCCGTCAAGCGGCGGCGGCCAGTTCAGTGGGGAACGCGGTGTCCTCGTCGAACAGCTTGCGGTGCTGGATGCAGTGGTAGAGCTGGCCGATCATGCGGTTGAAGAGGTTGCGTTGGGCGGCTGCGTGCCAATCGCCAGTCTCGCGTCGTCGCCGGTAGTGGGCGTTGGCCCCGTCGGAGGCCCGGAGCGATGCGAAGGCCCAGAGGTAGCCGGCGTGGTTGAGCCGGTCGTTCTTCACCCACCGCCGGGTGATCGACGACTTCTTGCCTGAGGCTCTGGTGATGGGCGATGAGCCCGCGTATGCCTTCAGGCCGCGAGCGTCGGCGAAGCGGGCGTGGTCGTCCCCGATCTCAGCGAGGATCCGGGCGGCGAGCTGGATGCCGAGCCCGGGGAAGCTCAGCAGGATCTCGGCGTCCGGGTGTTGAGGGAACGCCTCTTCCACCGCCTCGGCGAGCTGGTCTGCGGCGGTGCAGGCGGCCTCCAGCTGGATGAGGAGGGCGAGCATCTGCTTGCCGAGCGCGTCCTCGACGAGCAGCGGCTGGTGGGCCCAGTCGGCTCGGAAGACGAGGCGGATGCGGTCGGCTTCGCCCTCGATGCCGCGCTTGCGGCCGGCACGCTTGAGAGCGGCCTGGAGCTGAGTGCGGGTGAGCTTCGCGGCGCGCGTGGGGGTGGCAGCAGTCTTCAGGAGTTCGCGGGCTTCGGGGCGGCACAGGCCGTTGGCCCAGGTAGCGAAGGCTTTCAAGGCAGACGGGTAGTACTCCCGGAGCAGGGATCGGAGCTGGTTGGCCAGTTGCTGCCGGTTCCATAAGGAGTCCTGCTGAGCGCGGGCGAGGACGGCGATTGCGCGGCCGAGGTCGGAGTCTTCGGGCAGCGGCCGGTGGGCGTGCATGTCGGTTCGCAGGATGTTCGCCAGGACCAGGGCGTCGCCAGGGTCGGACTTCTTGCGGGAGACGCTGTGTCGGTCGCGGTAGCGGGCGGCGGCCATCGGGTTGATCGCGTACACCTTCCGCTTGCCGGTCCGCAGGACGGCGACCAGCAGGCCGCGGGAGGTTTCGATCGCCACCGGGATCGGCGTCTCCTTGCTGTCGCCGTACTCAGCGAGGAGGTCCAGCAAGATCTTGTATCCAGCCGCGTCGTCGGTGATGTGTCGCTTGGCCAGTAACTGGCCCGTGTCGTCGACCAGAGCGACGTCGTGCGTGTTTTCCGCCCAGTCGATTCCGCAGTAGATCAAAGCGTTCCCTCCCGATGTGCTGGTGTTTTCGCTGGTCACGAGCGTATGCGGGCCACGCGAGCTACCTAATCCCAGGCATCAACCGCCCAGCGGAAGTGCCGACACCTCACTAGCCGTTCGTGGCACCAGCGCACCCCACGGGCCCCGGTCTCCGCGGGAGCTCAAGCGGCTCGGGCGCATCGAGGAGTCACCATGCGGTGGGCTCGCACCACCAACACCAACGAGTGATCAAGTGGCGGGTGTTGACGGCCGGAGGTATCGAGCGTCGCCCCTCTTCGAAGAGACCTCGCGGGTCTGGTGCCAACAAGACATCCGCTCGACACCCACATGGACCGCTTTGGTGGTGGCGGCCACAAAGGCGCCGAGCGCCGCCGATCTCGCCAAAAGACGTCTTCGCCTGGACTACTGAAGGCATCCGTCCGGCGCCCACGCGACCGCCACCACCATGAGCACCAGGACCGCGCACACGATCTACGTTCAGGCGTCGACTGCCCGGCTGCCCTTAGATGTCACGATCCGGCACTCGAACATCCCGAGAAGCACCGCTCTCCCGGAACGCTCATAACAAGGGATTAGGCTGCCCTCATGCCAAAGAAGCGCTCGGGCGGTGGTCTGTCCCCCACGCAGCAGGCCGCCAAGTTCCTCGGTGTCAGTGTTCTCGCGGGGGCCGTGCTGGCCGGCATCGCGCTGCCCGCGGTGGGCGCGCTGGGGCTGGCGGCGAAGGGGTCGGTCGAGAGCTTCGACGAGCTCCCGGCCAACCTCAAGACGCCGCCGCTGAGCCAGCGCACCACCATCCTCGACGCCGACGGCGGCCAGATCGCCACCGTCTACTCGCGCGACCGCACGGTGGTCCCCCTCAAGGACATCGCGCCGAACATGCAGAAGGCGATCGTCGCGATCGAGGACTCGCGCTTCTACCAGCACGGCGCGGTCGACCTGAAGGGCGTCCTGCGCGCCCTCAACAAGAACGCCCGCAGCGGTGAGGTCGCCCAGGGCGCCTCGACGCTGACGCAGCAGTACGTGAAGAACGTCTTCGTCGAGGAGGCGGGCGACGACCCGACGAAGGTCGCGCAGGCCACCCAGCAGACCATCGGCCGCAAGATCCGCGAGCTCAAGTACGCGATCCAGGTCGAGGAGGAGCTCGGGAAGAAGAAGATCCTCGAGAACTACCTCAACATCACCTTCTTCGGCCAGCAGGCCTACGGCGTCGAGGCCGCGGCCCGGCGCTACTTCTCCAAGTCCGCCAAGGACCTGAACCTCCAGGAGTCGGCCCTCCTCGCCGGCATCGTCCAGTCGCCCAGCCGGTACGACCCGGTCAACGACGAGGCGGAGGCCACCAAGCGCCGCAACACCGTGCTGCGCCGCATGGCCGAGGTCGGCGACATCTCCCGGGCCCAGGCCGCCGAGGCGATGAAGGCCCCGCTGGGCCTGAAGGTCAGCAAGCCGAGGAACGGCTGCATCACGGCGGTCAAGGGCGCGGGCTTCTTCTGCGACTACGTGCGCGAGGTCTTCCTCACCGACCCGGTCTTCGGCAAGACCAGGGAGGCCCGGGCGAAGGTCTGGAACCAGGGCGGTCTCACCGTCCGCACCACCATGGACCCGCAGGCGCAGGACGCCGCGCAGCGGTCCATCAAGGACCACGTCTACAAGAGCGACCCGGTGGCCACCGCCGCCACCCTCGTCGAGCCCGGCACCGGCAAGATCCTCGCCATGGGCCAGTCGCGTCCGTACGGCTTCAAGAAGAACGAGACGCAGATCAACCTCTCCGTCGACCAGGCGATGGGCGGCGGCATGGGCTACCAGCCCGGTTCGACGTTCAAGCCGATCGTGGCCGCCGCCGCCCTCGAGGACGGCATGCCGCCCAACAAGGTGTACTCCTCGCCGTACCGGATGGCGTACCCGAGCCCGGTCGCGGCCTGCGACGGCAAGAAGTGGCTGAACGACCCCAACAACCCGGCGAAGCTCGAGAACGAGAACTCGTCGGAGGTCGGCCCGTACGACATGAAGGAGGCGACCGCCAAGTCGGTCAACACCTACTACGTGCAGATGATCAGCGACATCGGCATCTGCCCGGTGACGACGATGGCGAAGAAGATGGGCGTCGAGCGGGCCGACGGCGACAAGATGCCCCAGGTGCCCTCCATCGCCCTCGGCACGCAGGAGATGTCCCCGCTGACCATGGCGAACGCGTACGCGACCTTCGCCTCGCGGGGCATGTACTGCACGCCGGTCGCCATCGAGTCGGTCAGCCAGCGGGTCGGTGACAAGACCCGCAAGCTCGAGGTCCCGAAGTCGACGTGCTCGCGCGCCATGTCGGAGAACACCGCCGACACCATCAACGCGCTGCTGAAGGGCGTCGTCGAGGACGGCACGGGCCGGAAGGCCGGTCTCGGGAACGGCCGGGACAGCGCCGGCAAGACCGGTACGACGGACGAGCGCTACGCGGCCTGGTTCGTGGGCTACACGCCGAACATGGCGGGCGCGGTATGGGTCGGCGACCCGGCGCACAAGCGGAGGATGACCAACATCACCATCGGTGGCCGCCCGTACGACAAGGTCTTCGGTGGCGAGGTCCCCGGCCCCATCTGGAAGGACATGATGTACGGGGCGCTGGAGGGCAAGCCGGTCGAGAACTTCAACACCGTCCACATCCCCGACGGCATCGACCGGAACCGTGACCGCGGCGACGGTGACGGCGGCGGTGACGGTCGCGAGGACGGGGACAACGGGGACAACGACGGCTTCATCGGCGGTCTGGTCGGCGGCAACAACAACGGCGGCGGGGGTGGCGAGACCGTCCCGACGCCTTCGTTCTCCATCCCCGAGGGATTCTTCCGCGGACAGGACAACGGCGGCGGGAACGGCAACGGCGGCCGGTTCGGCTGACCGGGCCGGCTCGGCCGAGTGGGCCCGCCCGCCCGAGTGGGCCCGCCCGCCCGAGTGGGCCCGCCCGCCCGAGTGGGCCCGCCCGGCCGAGTGGACCTGCCCGGCTGAACGGGACCTGCCCGGCTGAGCGGGCCGGTTCCGCCGAGCGGCCGGTGTGACCGCACAGGCGTGATCTGACAGAGGTGCGGCCCTTCGGGCCGGCGACACGAGGGGCGGCCCTCTCCTTCCCTGCCGGGAGGGAGAGGGCCGCCCTTTGTCCGTGTGCCGGTCGGCGACGACCGGCGGTGGTAGCCGCCCCGGTCAGCCGGCCAGCAGCTTCTTCACCGCGGCGGCGACACGGCCGCCCTCGGCCTGCCCGGCCACCTTCGGGTTCACGATCTTCATGACCGCGCCCATGGCCCGCGGCCCCTCCGCACCGGCCGCCTTGGCCTCCTCGACGGCCTGGGCCACGATCTGCTGGAGCTCCTCGTCGGACAGCTGCTTGGGCAGGTACCCGGCGAGCACCTCGCCCTCCGCCTTCTCCCGCTCGGCCTGCTCGGCGCGACCGCCCTGCGCGAAGGCCTCGGCCGCCTCACGCCGCTTCTTCGCCTCCCGGGTGATCACCTTCTGCACCTCGTCGTCGGAGAGCTCGCGCTTCTCCTTGCCCGCGACCTCCTCCTTGGTGATCGCGGCGAGCGTCAGCCGGAGCGTCGAGGAGCGGAGCTCGTCGCGCTCCTTGATCGCGGCGTTGAGGTCATCCTGCAGCTTCGACTTGAGCGTGGTCA
>NZ_JBEYZD010000064.1:0-52212 GCF_040645895.1 Streptomyces olindensis
CCCGCGTACTGGTTGTACTCGGGTGTTCGCCCGGTGCGGCGAGAGTGCGTGCCGGGCGTCGCGGGGCAGGCGGGACTTTGCGGACACCCCCTAGGGCCTGGGCCGCTTGCGGCGGCTACGGCACCCGCTGCTTGGACCGGGGCTGCCGGTTCCGCTCCCGCTTCAGGATCGACTCGGCGTCCGCCACGGCGTCGCGGGCGGGCAGCGCGCGGAAGACCCAGGTGCGGTACGACCAGAAGCGGAACAGGGTCGCGACGCCGATGCCGAGGAACTTGAAGATGTTGTTCTGCAGCGGCGTGTCCCAGCCGAAGCCGTACGTGGCCGTGTACAGCACGCCGTTCTCGATGACCAGCCCGACTGCGCTGAACAGCAGGAACAGGCTCATCTCGCGTGTGCGGCGGGTCTTGTCGCGGTCGCGGTAGGTGAAGTAACGGAAGCCGACGTAGTTGAAGACGATCGCGACGACGGTCGCGATGACGCTCGCGCGCACCACCTGGAGGTCGGTCACATGCCGCACCAGGTTGAACACGAGGAGGTTGACGAGCACGCCGGCCCCGCCGACCGCGCCGAATTTGGCGACTTCCCGACAGAGCCGTCGGAGCCGCGAGGCACCATGTCCCATGGTCGTGCAGGCCCCCGTCCGTCGGTTGGCGTCAACCCAGCCATGCTAACCACCCTCCCGCGCGATCTTCCTGCGGACGGCGGTGGACGGCCGGAGATGGTCCGGGCGGGGCCGGGCGGGGACAGGAAACCGGCCACCTTGGCGCGGCCGATACCCTGGGGGAGTGACGTTCCCGGTAGTCGGCATGGTCGGCGGGGGCCAGCTCGCTCGTATGACACACGAGGCAGGCATCCCGCTGGGCATCAGGTTCAAGCTCCTCAGTGACACCCCGCAGGACTCCGCTGCGCAGGTCGTGAGCGATGTCGTCGTCGGCGACTATCGCGACCTCGACACGCTGCGCGAGTTCGCCCGGGGGTGCGATGTGATCACCTTCGATCACGAACACGTACCCACCGAGCACCTCAGGGCCCTGGAGGCGGACGGCATCCCCGTGCGCCCCGGCCCGGACGCGCTCGTGCACGCCCAGGACAAGGGGGTGATGCGCGCGAAGCTCGACGCGATCGGCGTTCCCTGCCCCAGACACAGGATCGTCTCCGATCCGCAGGACGTGGCCGCGTTCGCGGCCGAGGGCGACGGATTCCCCGTCGTCCTCAAGACCGTCCGCGGCGGGTACGACGGCAAGGGCGTGTGGGTCGTCGACTCCGTCGAGGAGGCCGCCGACCCGTTCAAGGCCGGTGTGCCCGTGCTCGCCGAGGAGAAGGTCGACTTCGTCCGCGAGCTCGCCGCCAACGTCGTCCGCTCCCCGCACGGCCAGGCCGTCGCCTACCCGGTCGTCGAGTCCCGCCAGGTGGGCGGGGTCTGCGACACGGTCATCGCCCCGGCGCCCGACCTCGACGAGGCCCTCGCCCTTGAGGCCTCCGAGATGGCGCTGAACATCGCCAAGGAACTCGGCGTCGTCGGCCACCTCGCCGTCGAGCTGTTCCAGACCCGCGACGGCCGCATCCTCGTCAACGAACTGGCGATGCGCCCGCACAACTCCGGCCACTGGTCGATGGACGGCGCGGTCACCAGCCAGTTCGCCAACCACGTCCGCGCGGTCCTGGACCTGCCCCTGGGCGACCCGCGCCCGCGCGCCAAGTGGACGGTGATGGTCAACGTCCTCGGCGGCGACTACCCGGACATGTACTCCGCGTACCTGCACTGCATGGCCCGCGACCCGCAGCTCAAGATCCACATGTACGGCAAGGACGTGAAGCCCGGCCGCAAGGTCGGCCACGTCAACACCTACGGCGACGACCTGGACGACGTGCTGGAGCGCGCCCGTCACGCTGCCGGCTACCTGAGAGGCACCATCACCGAATGAGCCCTGTTGTTGGCATCGTCATGGGGTCGGACTCCGACTGGCCCGTCATGGAGGCCGCCGCCAAGGCCCTCGACGAGTTCGAGATCGCCTACGAGGTCGACGTGGTCTCCGCGCACCGCATGCCGCGCGAGATGGTCGCCTACGGCGAGCAGGCCGACGAGCGCGGGCTCAAGGTGATCATCGCCGGGGCCGGCGGCGCCGCCCATCTGCCCGGCATGCTCGCCTCGGTCACCCCCCTGCCGGTCATCGGCGTGCCCGTGCCGCTGAAGTACCTCGACGGCATGGACAGCCTCCTGTCGATCGTGCAGATGCCGGCCGGTGTTCCGGTCGCCACGGTCTCGGTCGCCGGCGCCCGCAACGCCGGTCTGCTCGCGGCCCGCATCCTCGCCGCGCACGACGAGGAACTGCGCGCCCGCATGCGCGAGTTCCAGCAGGAACTCAACGACCAGGCCACCGAGAAGGGCAAGCGCCTGCGCTCCAAGGTCGAGGGCACGGGCGGCTTCGGCTTCGGCGCGGGGAAGTGACGACGATGGCCTCCGGCGAGGCGGCCCGGGAGCTCCTTCGGGAGTTCCCGGTCGTCGACGGGCACAACGACCTGCCCTGGGCGCTGCGCGAGCAGGTCCGCTACGACCTGGACGCCCGGGACATCGCCGCCGACCAGTCCGCCCACCTGCACACCGACCTCCCGCGCCTGCGGGCCGGCGGCGTCGGCGCGCAGTACTGGTCGGTGTACGTCCGCACGGACGCCCCCGACCCGGTCGCGGCCACGCTCGAACAGATCGACTGCGTACGGCAGTTGCTGGCCCGCCACCCGGAGGACCTGCGCCCCGCGCTGACCGCCGCCGACATGGAGGCGGCGCGCCGCGAGGGCCGCATCGCCTCCCTCATGGGCGCGGAGGGCGGCCACTCCATCGCCAACTCCCTGGGCACCCTGCGCGGTCTGTACGGCCTCGGCGTGCGTTACATGACCCTCACCCACAACGACAACGTCGACTGGGCGGACTCCGCGACCGACGAGCCGAGGGCCGGGGGACTCACCGCGTTCGGCCGGGAGGTCGTACGGGAGATGAACCGGCTCGGCATGCTCGTCGACCTCTCCCACGTGGCCGCGACGACCATGCGGGACGCGCTCGACGCGAGCTCGGCCCCGGTGATCTTCTCCCACTCCTCCGCCCGGGCCGTCTGCGACCACCCGCGCAACATCCCGGACGACGTCCTGGAGCGGCTGCCCGCCAACGGCGGCATGGCCATGGTGACGTTCGTGCCCAAGTTCGTGCTCCAGGCAGCCGTGGACTGGACGGCCGCGGCCGACGAGAACATGCGGGCCCACGGCTTCCACCACCTCGACACCACCCCGGAGGCCATGAAGGTCCACCGCGCCTTCGAGGAGCGGCACCCGCGCCCGGTCGCCACGGTGGCGACGGTCGCCGACCACCTGGACCACATGCGCGAGGCGGCGGGCATCGATCACCTCGGCATCGGCGGCGACTACGACGGCACGGCCTTCACCCCCGACGGCCTGGACGACGTCTCCGGCTACCCCAACCTCATCGCGGAACTCCTCGACCGAGGCTGGTCCAAGGCCGACCTGACCAAGCTGACCTGGAAGAACGCGGTGCGGGTACTGGACGCGGCGGAGGGGGTGGCGCGGGGGCTTCAGGGGACGCGGTCGCCGTCCAACGCCACCATCGAGTCGCTGGACGCGCCCGCCTCCTGAGCGCCGAGGGCGGGGTAGTCGGTGTAGCCGGTCGCCCCGCCCACGTACATGAAGTACCGGTCGCGCATCGGGTTGAGCGGCGCGCCGAGCCGCAGCCGCGTCACCAGATCCGGGTTGGCCAGGAAGGGCCGGCCGAGCGCGACCAGGTCGGCCCCGGCGGCCAGCAGCGCCTCGGACGCCCGGCGCACCGCGTCCGTGGAGATCTCCTTCAGTACCGGGTTGCCGATCAGCACGCCCGGCCATCCGGCGCGCACCTTCCGGAACACCGCCGTCTCCGGGTCCGCGTACCCCAGGTGCAGGTAGGCCAGCCCCAGCCCGCCGAGCCGCTCGACGAGCGCCGGGTAGATCTCCTCGGTCTCGCCCTCCGCGATGCCGTTGACGGTGTTGCCGGGGGAGACCCGCAGCCCCACCCGCTCGGCCCCGATCTCGGCGGCCACGGCCTCGGTCACCTCGGCCGTGAACCGGATGCGCCGGGCGACCGGTCCGCCGTAGCCGTCCGTGCGGAGGTTGGTGTTGCGGGCCAGGAACTGGTGGAGCAGGTGGCCGTTGGCCGAGTGCACCTCCACGCCCTCGAAGCCGGCGTCCAGGGCGTTGCGGGCGGCCCGGGCGAAGTCGGCGACGGTGGTGCGGATGTCCTCGGCGGTCATCTCCCTCGGAACCACGGCCGGCCGGTGCCCCTGCGGCGTGAAGATCGTCTCGGGCAGCGGGACGGGTGAGGGCGCGAGAGGCGTCAGCCCGCTGGTCGCTGGGTGCCCGACCCGCCCGCCGTGCTGGAGCTGGAGGAACATCCGGCCGCCCGCGCCCCGCACGGCGTCCGTGACCCGTCGCCAGCCGGCCACGTGCGCGGGGCTGTGGACGGCGGTGATGTTCGGGTACGTCTGCCCGACCGCGTTCGGCGTCGACGCCTCGGCGATGATCAGCCCGGCGGAGGCGCGCTGGGCGTAGTACGTGGCCATCAGCGGGGTCGGCGTGCCGTCGGCCTCGGCCCGGTTCCTGGTCAGCGGCGCCATCACCAGACGGCTGGGCAGGTCCAGCCCGGGCAGACGAGCCGGTTCGAAGAGTGCTGTCGTGTGCTGCGTCATGCCCGTACGCTAGAACCTGACACCAATGTCAGAATCAAGCCCGGGAGTGGGACGTGCGGATCGGCGAACTGGCCCGGCGCACCGGCGTGAGCGAGCGGTCGCTGCGCTACTACGAGAAGCAGGGGATGCTCACCGCCGAGCGGACGCCCGGCGGACACCGGGAGTACCCGGAGGCGGCCGTGGACCGGGTCATCCGGATCCAGGAGCTGTTCGCGGCGGGACTGTGCAGCGAGAAGATCGTCCAGCTGCTGCCCTGCATGCGGGACAGGGACGGCGGGCCCTCGGCCCGCGCCACTCCCAACCTGGTCGCCGAACTCACCACCGAGCGCGCCCGCATCGACCGGATGATCGCCGACCTGGTCCGCTCCCGCGACACCCTGGACGAGGTGATCGAGGCGGCCCGGCTGCCCTGAGCGCGCGACCCACCGGGTCGTACTCCGAACGCCGCTCCCACCAGGAACCGCCTCCCGCGGCGTGCGACGGTGACCGTACCTCACGAACGACCGTACGGGAGCCGCCATGGCAGACCTCCAGGACGACCTGCGCCCCACCCCCGCGGCCGGCGAGCTCGACGACCTGGCCGACCCGTACCCCGAAGAGGCCGTCGTCGCGGCGGAGTCCTACGAGCCCGTCTCCGATCCGGACGACGCGCCCCTGACCCGGGCCCACGCCATCCTCGCCGCGCACCCCGTCGCCGACGGATACAACGGACTGCCCTGGGCCCTCAAGCGCCTGTCGTACTACGACCTGGAGCTCGGCGAGAGCACCGTGGACACGGACGTGCCCCGGCTGCGCGACGGCCACGTGGGTGCCCTGTTCTGGTCGCTGCACCTGCCCGAGGGCCTCGACGGCGACCGGGCCGTCGGCGCCACGCTGGAGCAGCTGGACCTGGCCAAGACCGTCGTCCGCACCTGCGACGAGGGCCTGCGGTCCGCCTGCACGGCCGGGCAGGTCGCGGACGCCCGCAACTGCGGCCGCGTCGCCGTGCTCCTCGGCCCCGCCGGGGCGTCGGCCATGGGCGACTCCCTGGGCATCCTGCGCCAACTGCACGTCCTCGGCCTGCGCGTCCTCACCCTCGCCGGGGTGTCCTGGGCGAGCGAGGCGGGACTGACCCGGTTCGGCGAGGAGGTCGTGCGCGAGATGAACCGGCTCGGCGTGATCGCGGACCTCTCCGGCGCCTCACCGCAGACCGTCCGCCGCGTCCTGAGCCTCTCCCGGGCACCCGTGCTGTGCAGCCGCTCCGCCGCCCGGGCGATCCGCCCCCACCCGGCCAACCTCCCCGACGACCTGCTCGCGGAGCTGGGCGCGGCCAAGGGGCTCTGCCTGGTGCCGCTGACCGCCGAGCAGACCGGCCCGACCGTCCGCGACGTCGCCGACCACCTCGACCACATCCGCGAGGTCGCCGGAGCGCACTGCGTCGGACTGTCCGGCACGTACGACTCCGGAGCCGCCCACCCGCAGGAGCTCGGCGACACCTCCTGCTATCCGAGGCTGATCGCCGAACTGCTCCGACGCGACTGGGACGAGGCCGACGTGGCCCTGCTGACCTGGGGCAACGTCCAGCGTGTGCTCCGCGGCGCCGACTTCACGGCCCGCGCGGCCCAGCAGCGGCGCGAGCAGTCGACGGCGACGATCGCGGAACTGGACGGCTGACGCGGCCTTCGGGGCGTGTGTCAGCCGTGCTCGATCCGGCACAGGCAGAACGGATGCCCCACCGGATCGGCGTACACCCGGAAGTCCTTCTTCTCGTAGTCCTCCTTGTCCAGCACCCGCGCCCCCAGCGCCAGCACCCGCTCCTCGGCCGCGTCGATCTCCTCCCACGTCGACCCGGCGTCGAAGTCCAGGTGGAACTGCTGGGCGTTGCGGTCGGCCCGCGGCCACTCCGGCGGGGTGTAACCGGGGGAGCGCTGGAAGGCGAGCCGCGGCCCGCCGGGGACGCGCAGCACCACCCAGTCGGGGTCGTCGTCCTCCGGCGTGCCGCCGCCGACCCGCGCGTAGAAGCGGGCCAGCTCGCGCGGCTCGGGGCAGTCGACGACCACGGAACGGAAACGTGCCACGGCGGACATGAGGCCTCCCGGTCTCAGCAGGCGCAGAGGCAGAACGGGTGCCCGGCCGGGTCGGCGTAAACCCGGAAGCTCCGCTCCCGGTCCTCGGCGTCCAGCGGCTTCGCGCCGAGCGCCAGCACACCCTTCTCGGCCGTGTCCAGGTCCTCCACCTCCAGGTCGAGGTGGAACTGCTGCGAGTGCTCGGGCGACGGCCACCGCGGCGGCACGTACCCGTCAGCGGCCTGGAAGGCCAGCGCCGGGCCGCCCGGCACCTTCAGGTCGACCCACTCGTCCGTTCCGTCCGTCTCCACCGTCGGCGTGCCCCCGAGCACCTCGGCGTAGAAGCCCGCCAGCGCGCGCGGGTCGGGACAGTCCAGGACGACGACACCCATCTTGGCGAGAGCCATGACTTCCTCCTCGAAGTCGCTGTTACCCACCTTGCTGTTACCCACATGGGCGGGTAACCGGTAACCGTTACTGCATGCTCCCGCATAGGCGGTAACCTCGCAAGGGGAATCGCGAGAGGTACGGTCCAGCCATGACGGAGAGATCGCCCGCACCCGGCGGCCTGGCCCTGGTCGAGGCGCTGGTGAACACGCTGGACATCGAGTCGGGCGCCGACGCGCTCGACACGCCGGACGGCCGGGCGCGCCTCGGGATCACCCGGGACGACGAGGCCGACGCCGCCCGCGCCCTGCGCGAGTCACTGCGCGCCGTCCTCCTCGCCCACGCCGGCCACCCGCCCCACCGCGAGGTGCCCCCGCTCGGCGACCTCCTGGCCGCGGCACCCCTCGTCGTCACGGTCGACCCGGCGGACGGCTCCGCCGCCCTCACCCCCGCCGACGGGAACTCCCTGCACGCGCGCGTGGCCGCCGCCGTCGCCGAGGCCCTGGTCGCCGGCACGTGGACCCGCCTGAAGGCCTGCGAGGCCGCCGACTGCCACTGGGCCTACTACGACCGCAGCCCGGCAGGCCGCGGCCGCTGGTGCTCCATGCAGGTGTGCGGGGCCCGCGCCAAGATGCGCCGCTACCGGGCCAAGGGAGCATGAGACGCCCCGCACCCCGGCCCGGTGGGGCAGAATGCAACAAGACGCCGGTTCGGCCGACTGAGCCTCGGCCGAACCGGCGTCGCCTGTTCTCGTGTCCCTGAGCGCCTACGCCTTGGGACGTCCCATCGCCCGGTACGTCCAGCCGGCCTTGCGCCAGCGCTCCGGGTCCAGGGCGTTGCGGCCGTCCAGGATGACCCGGGCCGCCGCGACCTCGCCGAGGGCCTCCTCGTCCAGCTCGCGGAACTCCCGCCACTCCGTCAGGTGCAGCACGATGTCGGCGCCCCGCACCGCCTCCAGCGCCGAGTCCGCGTAGCCGAGCGTCGGGAAGACACGGCGGGCGTTGTCCATGCCCTTCGGGTCGTACACCGTGACCTGGCCGCCCTGGAGGTGGATCTGCCCGGCCACGTTCAGCGCGGGCGAGTCCCGCACGTCGTCCGAGTCCGGCTTGAAGGTCGCGCCCAGCACCGCCACGCGCTTGCCCAGGAACGGCCCGCCGCCCAGCGCCTGCCGGGTCAGCTCCACCATCTGCCCGCGCTGGCGCATGTTGATCGAGTCGATCTCCCGCAGGAACGTCAGCGCCTGGTCCGCGCCCAGCTCGCCCGCCCGCGCCATGAACGCCCGGATGTCCTTCGGCAGACAGCCGCCGCCGAAGCCGATCCCGGCCCGCAGGAACTTCCGGCCGATCCGGTCGTCGTAACCGATCGCCTCCGCCAGCTTGGCGACGTCGCCGCCCGCGGCCTCGCACACCTCCGCCATGGCGTTGATGAAGGAGATCTTCGTCGCGAGGAAGGAGTTGGCGGACGTCTTCACCAGCTCGGACGTCGGGAAGTCCGTCACCACGAACGGCGAGCCCTCCGCGATCGGCGTCGCGTACACCTCGCGCAGCAGCTTCTCGGCCCGCTCGCTGCGCACACCCACCACGATCCGGTCCGGGTGCAGCGTGTCGTCGACCGCGAAGCCCTCCCGCAGGAACTCCGGGTTCCAGGCCAGCTCGGCGTCCTCGCCGGCGGGCGCGTGCGCGGCCAGGTACGTCGCGAGACGGTCCGCGGAGCCCACCGGCACCGTCGACTTGCCGACCACCAGCGCGGGCCCGTGCAGATGGGGCGCGAGCGAGGCGAACGCGGAGTCGACGTACGACATGTCACAGGCGTACTCGCCGTGCCGCTGCGGCGTGTTCACACAGACGAAGTGCACATCACCGAAGGCGCCGATCTCGGCCCAGTCCTGCGTGAAGCGCAGCCGGCCGCTGGAGCCCTCGAACCCGGGGACGTGCCTGCGCAGCAGCTCGTCCAGGCCCGGCTCGTACATCGGGGCCTCGCCCCGCTCCAGCATCTCGATCTTCTCGCGCACGACGTCGAGCGCGAGCACCTCGAAGCCCAGCTCGGCCATGGCCGCCGCGTGTGTCGCACCGAGATAACCGGTGCCGATCACGGTGATCTTCAGGGCCATGCGTGCTCCAGGGGTCTACGGCATGTGGTGCGCGCCCGAGCATAGCCGGGGCATGGGAGCGCGCTTCACTGGGCAACTTTCCCGCTGTCGCCTAGCTCACGTATCACTCCCGTGGGCGACCCCATAAACTTTTGATTACTTAACGGTAGTTAGCGCCACCATCGCAGCGTTTTGGAGCGTGAGAGACCTTGGCCGGATCGGCTGACTTCGACCTGTACCGCCCGTCCGAGGAGCACGACATGCTCCGTGACGCCGTCCGCTCGCTGGCCGAGGCGAAGATCGCGCCGTACGCCGCCGCCGTGGACGAGGAGGCCCGCTTCCCGCGCGAGGCGCTCGAGGCACTCGTCGCCAACGACCTGCACGCCGTGCACGTACCCGAGGAGTACGGCGGCTCGGGCGCCGACGCCCTGGCGACCGTCATAGTGATCGAGGAGGTCGCCCGCGTCTGCGCCTCCTCCTCCCTCATCCCGGCCGTCAACAAGCTCGGCTCCCTGCCGGTGATCCTCTCCGGCTCCGAGGAGCTGAAGAAGAAGTACATGGCCCCGCTCGCCAAGGGCGACGGCATGTTCTCCTACTGCCTCTCCGAGCCCGACGCCGGCTCCGACGCCGCCGGCATGAAGACGAAGGCCGTCCGCGACGGCGACTTCTGGGTCCTCAACGGCGTGAAGCGCTGGATCACCAACGCCGGCGAGTCCGAGTACTACACGGTCATGGCGGTGACGGACCCGTCGAAGCGCTCGAAGGGCATCTCCGCCTTCGTCGTCGAGAAGTCCGACGAGGGCGTCTCCTTCGGCGCCCCCGAGAAGAAGCTCGGCATCAAGGGCTCCCCGACCCGCGAGGTCTACCTCGACAACGTCCGCATCCCCGCCGACCGCATGATCGGCGAGGAGGGCACCGGCTTCGCGACGGCGATGAAGACCCTCGACCACACCCGCATCACCATCGCCGCCCAGGCCCTCGGCATCGCCCAGGGCGCCCTCGACTACGCCAAGGGCTACGTCCAGGAGCGCAAGCAGTTCGGCAAGCCGATCGCCGACTTCCAGGGCATCCAGTTCATGCTCGCCGACATGGCCATGAAGATCTCGGCCGCCCGCGCCCTGACCTACCAGGCCGCCGCCGCCTCCCAGCGCGTCGACGCCGACCTCACCTACCAGGGCGCCGCCGCCAAGTGCTTCGCCTCGGACGTGGCGATGGAGGTCACGACGGACGCGGTGCAGCTCCTCGGCGGCTACGGCTACACGCGGGACTACCCGGTGGAGCGCATGATGCGGGATGCCAAGATCACGCAGATCTACGAGGGCACGAACCAGGTGCAGCGCATCGTCATGGCCCGCAACCTGCCCTGACGCACGCTTGGCGGATTGGTTCCTTCCGCCCCGTGGCGGGCGGCGCCGCACAGGCGTAGGACGGAAGGGCACGGGGACCGACCCGGCCCCCGCCGTCCCCGGGAGGAACCATGACCCAGCAGCCCACCACGGCCACCCCGATGAGCAAGGAGATGCAGGACTGCGTCCAGGCGTGCATGTCCTGCCACAGCACGTGCGAGGAGACCATGAGCTCCTGCATGCAGATGGGTGGCCAGGCCCAGATGCAGGTCATGCGCGCGGTCATGGACTGCGCCGAGATGACCCGCATGTGCGCCGACATGATGATGCGCCGCTCGCCGCTCGCGGCCGAGATGTGCGCGATGTGCGCCCGGGCCTGTGACATGTGCGCCGAGGCGTGTATGTCCATGCCGGACGACGCCCAGATGATGCGCTGTGCCGAGGCGTGTCGCACCTGCGCCGAGATGTGCCGCAAGATGTCGGCCGCCACGATGTGAGGACCGCCGCACACGGCGAAGGGGGCACCCGCCCGGGTGCCCCCCTTCGCCGTGTCGGGCTCAGTTGCCCGAGACGGTGACCGTCTCGTCGTTCTTCAGCTGGTTCACCAGCGTCTTCACCTTCGCGGTGTCCCACTGGAGGTTGCCGTTCGCGGAGTTGCCCGAGATCGGCATGTTCATCGACTTGCCCTCGCCGCCGCTGACGCCCTTCATCGCCCAGAACATGGACGCCAGGTCGAACAGGCCCATGTCCTTGTCGACGACGAGGGAGTCCAGACCGGCGCCCATCGTCGGGTAGAGCTTGAAGGGGTTCAGGATCGTGCTCGGGGTGGCGACCTGGTTGGCCAGGGCCGAGAGGAACTTCTGCTGGTTCTTCGTACGGTCCAGGTCGGAGCCCGCGAGCGCGTAGCGGGTACGGACGAAGGCCAGGGCCTGCTCGCCGTTGAGGGTCTGCTTGCCCTTCTTGAGGTCCGCGCCGGACTTGGTGTCCTTGATGTCCTGCGGGATGTCCATCTCGACGCCGCCGACCGCGTCCACGATGTTCGCGAAGCCGCCGAAGCCGATCTCCACGTA
The DNA here is from genome assembly GCF_040645895.1 of Streptomyces olindensis. NCBI lineage: Bacteria > Bacillati > Actinomycetota > Actinomycetes > Kitasatosporales > Streptomycetaceae > Streptomyces > Streptomyces olindensis. Next base: position 11,662 of record NZ_JBEYZD010000064.1, read on the forward strand.
GTGGTCGATGTGCAGCCCCGTGTTGGCCTCGACCGTGCGGACCAGCAGCTCCGGGCCGTCCTCCGCGTACGCCGCGTTCAGCTTCACCTGGCGGCCGGTGGCCGGGTAGAGCTTGCCGGAGTCGGAGCCCTTGTACGAGGGGATCGTGACGTTCGAGTCACGCGGCAGCGAGATCAGCGTCGGGCCGTTGCTGCCGGTGTGCAGGATCATCATCGAGTCCGTGCGCTTGCCCTCGGCGGACCCGGTGTGCAGCTTCTTCTTCTCCTCGGCCGACATGCCCGCGCGGCTGTCGGAGCCGACGATCAGGTAGTTCGTGCCCTCGCCCGTCTCCGGCCGGTCGATGACCTTCGACAGGTCGACGTCGCGGTTGAGCTTGGAGTCGGCCCAGAAGTACGTGGCGACGCTCGTCACCACCAGGACCGTCACCAGCGTGATCGCCGTCACCTTGATACGGCGGCGCCAGTTCGGCGCGGGACGCGGCTCGTACGTGCCGCCGCCCGGGCCGCCGGGTCCTCTGCCGCCGGGGGAGCCGTAGACCTGGCCGGTGTTGTAGCCGCTGTCGTAGGCGCCGGGCGGCTCGGCGTAGCCGCCGTCCACGTACGACGGCTGCTGCGGCACGCCTCCCGCGTACTGCGGCGCGCCGCCGTAGGCACCCTGCCCGGGCGACGGCGCCGGACCGCGGCGGACCTGCCGCATGACACGGGCGCTCTCGGGCTGTGCGCTCGCGCTGCCGCGTCCGTACCGGCTGCCGCGGTTGTCGTCGGACCATCCCTCGGGCCAATTGTTCATGCGCCCCAGTGTGCAGGTCCCCGTAGTGCGCCATACAAGAGTCGTCGGAAAATCAGAGCACGGCTGTGGCGAAGCTGACACAAAACCCCCTCATGCCGCCTCGGCATAAGGTAGGGGCCATGACAGACCAGGCCCCAGCTGCGGATTCCGGCAGTCCGGATATCCCGGGCAAGCCGACTTCGGCGTCCCGCACGACCCTCAGCCACATCATGACCCACAACGACACGAACCTGCTGGGGACCGTGCACGGCGGGGTCATCATGAAGCTGGTCGACGACGCGGCGGGGGCCGTGGCCGGGCGGCACTCCGGCGGGCCGGCCGTCACCGCGTCCATGGACGAGATGGCGTTCCTGGAGCCGGTCCGCGTCGGCGACCTGGTCCACGTCAAGGCGCAGGTGAACTGGACCGGCCGGACCTCCATGGAGGTCGGCGTCCGGGTCCTGGCCGAGCGCTGGAACGAGTCCGCGCCGCCCACCCAGGTCGGCTCCGCCTACCTCGTCTTCGCCGCCGTCGACGCCGACGGCAAGCCCCGCCGGGTCCCCCCGGTCCTCCCGGAGACCGAGCGCGACAAGCGCCGCTACCAGGAGGCCCAGATCCGCCGCACCCACCGCCTGGCCCGCCGCCGCGCGATCATGGAGCTACGGGAGAAGCGGGCGGCGGAGGGGTTCGAGGACTGACACGGCCGCCTGAACTCCTACCGGCACGCCACCTCGTCCCCCCGCACCACCCCGAACTCCCCCTGCCCCGGATCCTCGGCCCGTACCTTGCGGACGCGTTCGAAGTCCGCCCCCGCGATCACCTTCAGGGTCGGGCCCAACCCCTTGACCGGGCGCAGTTCGCTGCCCGGGAGGGCCGTCGCGAGGGACTTGGCCGAGCGGTCCCAGCGGGGGTCGTAGGCGACGACCGTGCGCTTCACGTCGCGGGCGGCGGCGTTCACCGGGGCCCGCGTCGTGCGGAAGCCCGTCGACGCGAGCGCCGCGTCCACCCGGCGGCCGAGGCCGGGCGTGCGCGTGCCGTTCTCCACCTGGACGCGGATCTGCTGCGGGGCCACCGACACGATGCGGGCCGCGGCGCGCTGCCGGTGCGCGGACAGCGGCTGGTCCTGGCGCAGGGCGTGGAAGAGGCGCTCCGCCTTCACCGGGTCCCACTTCAGCGTGGAGCCGACGCCCTTCACCGCGTATCCCATGCGCCCGATCGGCACGGTCGTGAACTCGGAGGAGGAGGGGGAGAAGTTCCGCATGGCCCGGCCGAGGTCCAGCATCTCGTCCGTGCCGAAGCCCTTGTCGGCGCGGACCGAGCCGAGCACGGCCCGTGTCACGTCCCGGAACTTCATCGGGTTGAGGAGGATCCCGGAGGAGGTGACGCGTTCCACGAGCGCCGCCATGAAGCGCTGCTGCCGTTTCATGCGGCCCAGGTCGGACGCGCCGTCGACGTGGCGGGCGCGCACGTACTGGAGTGCCTGGCCGCCCGCGAGGGTGTGCCGGCCGGCCGGGAGGTCCAGGCCGGTGTAGCTGTCCTTCAGGGGGTCGGCCGTGCAGATCTGCACGCCGCCCACGACGTCCACCGTCTTCATGAAGCTCGTGAAGTCGACCTCCAGGTAGTGGTCGATCTTCACCTTGGTCATGCTCTCCACGGTCCGCACGGTCAGCTGCGGCCCGCCCTCCGCGTACGCCGCGTTCAGCTTCACCGGGTGCCCGCCGTGCCGTTCGCCGGTCGTGCGGTCGACGTGCGGGGGCATCACGGCGTACGAGTCCCGCGGCAGGCTCACCACGCTGGCCCGCTCCCGGTCCTCCGAGATGTGCACGATCATGATCGTGTCGGTGCAGTGGCAGGGCGCCCCGCCCAGCCGGTACTTCCGCCGCTCCTCCTTGCTGATCTTCTCGCGGCCGTCGGTGCCGACGAGCAGGACGTTCATGCCGTGGCCGGCCTGGGGCCGGTTCTTCATGTCCTTGAAGGGGTCGACCCGGGCGATGTCCGCGTCCAGGCTGGTCACGACCGCGTGCCCGATACCGGCGGAGGCGAGGACCACCACGGACAGCGTCGTGACGGCCCGCATGCCCCAGCGCGGCTTCCGGCGCCGCGCGGGCGGTGCGGGCCGGCGGGGGCCGGGCGGCTGGGGGCGGTGCCGGGGGGCGGCGGTGGACCGAGGGGACCGCGGCGGCGTGGGCATGGGGACACCTCCGGACGACGGCCGTACGTGGGATCCGTGAAACCGTAGGCCGATACGATCTGCGGCCCGCGGTACCGCCCCGGCGGCGCGCAACGGTGTCCCCCGTTCGCGGTAACGTGAGCCCCCTATGAACGCCAATCCCGACGTGCGGCACCCCGCCGTTTCCGTGATCATGCCCGTCCTCAACGAGGAGCGGCATCTGCGGGGAGCAGTCCAAGCGATCCTCGCGCAGGAGTACGCCGGCGAGATGGAGGTCGTGATCGCCCTCGGTCCGTCCACGGACCGCACGGACGAGATCGCCGCCGAGCTCGTGGCCGAAGACCCGCGTGTGCACACCGTCCCCAACCCCACCGGCCGTACGCCCGCGGCGCTGAACGCGGCGATCAACGCCTCCCGGCACCCGATCGTGGTCCGTGTCGACGGGCACGGCATGCTCTCCCCGAACTACATCGCCACCGCGGTACGGCTCCTGGAGGAGACCGGCGCGCAGAACGTCGGCGGCATCATGCACGCCGAGGGCGAGAGCGACTGGGAGCACGCCGTCGCCGCCGCGATGACCTCGAAGATCGGCGTGGGCAACGCCGCCTTCCACACGGGCGGGCAGGCGGGCCCGGCCGAGACGGTCTACCTGGGGGTGTTCCGGCGCGAGGCGCTGGAGCGGCAGGGCGGCTACAACGTGGAGTTCATCCGCGCCCAGGACTGGGAGCTGAACTTCCGCATCCGTGAGGCCGGCGGGCTGATCTGGTTCTCGCCCGAGCTGAAGGTGTCGTACCGGCCGCGGCCGAGCGTGAGGGCCCTCGCCAAGCAGTACAAGGACTACGGCCGCTGGCGGCACGTCGTCGCCCGCTACCACGAGGGCTCGATCAACCTGCGCTACCTCGCCCCGCCGACCGCCGTGTGCGCGATCGCGGCCGGGATCCTGGTGGGCGCGCTGCTGACGCCGTGGGGCTTCCTGGTGCCCGGCGGCTACCTCGCGGCGATCCTGCTCGGCTCCGTTCCGGCGGGCAAGGGGCTGCCGCTGAAGGCGCGGCTGCAGATCCCCGTGGCGCTGGCCACGATGCACATGTCCTGGGGCTGGGGCTTCCTGACCAGCCCGCGCGCGCTGGCGCGGAAGGTCATCGCGTCCCGGCGCCCCTCGGTCCGGGCGGACGCCGACGCGGCCACCGGCTGACCCGTGCCGCACGACTTCGGGCCCCTTCCTGCCGGGAGGGGCCCGTCCTCGTCACCAGGTGAAGCCGGGGCTCACGTGCATGCAAGCCTTGTCGTCCGCGCCGTTGAGCGCCTGGGCCGACTTCGGGGTCTTGTCGTTCCGCTTCGGCGCCTTGTAGTCGGAGCCGGTACGCCAGTCCGCGCCCACGACGAGCGTGATGCCGGAGACGTCGGTCGACCGCTTCACCGAACTCAGCGGGATCCCGAGGGCCTCGGCGACGCGCTGGGCGTCGCCCTCCAGGTCGGCGCTCGGGTAGCGGACGACGGTCCTGTCCTCGCTCCATGAGCCGGCGGTGTCGGCGAAGGCCTCGGTGAAGCCCTCCTCCTTCAGCAGCCCGGCCACGGTGCCCGCGCGCCCGCTCGCCGGGGCCAGGGTGTCGGTGCGGGTGCCGTTGCGGACCTGGACGGCGATCTCGTCGTCGGCCGCGGCCGGGTCGGCGGAGGCCTTCTCCTCGGCCTTCTTCCTCTTGTCCTTGCCGTCCAGGGCGATGTCCTCCCGCACGAGCCGGAACAGCTGCTCGGCGTCCTCCGTGGGCTCCACGCGGGCGCCGACGTACCGGTTGGGCATCGTGGTCATGGTGATGCGCTCCGGCTCCACCTTGCGCAGCTCGGTGCTGAGGTCGTAGAGCTTCCGGACGGTGTCGAGGCCGGGGTCGACCGTCATGGCGCGGGTGGCCTCCTCGGCCAGTCTGCGCAGCTGGTTGGGGCTGCTCAGGGTGGCGTTCTCGCGCAGTTGGCGGACCATCGCGTTCATGTACATGTGCTGGGCCTTGGCGCGGGCGAGGTCGCTGCCGTCCTCGAAGCCGTAGCGCGTGCGCAGCCACTGCAGGGCCTGCTCGCCCTGGATGTACGAGGTGCCCTTCTCCAGTTTCAGGCCCGAGCCCTTGCCGTCGGAGGTGCGGGAGTGGATGTTGGCGTCCACGCAGACGGGGACGCCGCCGACGGCGTCGGCCATCGAGACGACCCCGGCGAAGTCGACCATGATGAAGTGGTCGATGTGGATGCCGGTGAGCTCCTGCCAGGTGGCCACCGTGCAGCCGGGGCCGCCGTGGCCGAGGCTCTGGTTGGTCATTGTCCGACCCTGGGTCGCCGGGTAGACCTTGCCGTCGTCCGGGTCCGTGCACTTGGGGATCTTGACCAGGGTGTCGCGGGGCATGCTGATGACCGACATGTTGGTGCGGTCGGCGGACAGGTGCAGCAGCATCTGGACGTCGGCCAGGGGAGTGGCGCCGAACGTCTCGCGGGCGCCGCCGAGTTTCTGGTTCTCCTCGGTGTCGCGGGCGTCCGAGCCGATGAGCAGGATGTTCAGCGGGGTCTGGCCGGCGGCGTTCGGCGTGGGGGCGGCGACCTTGTTGTCGCCGAGGTTCAGGGCGTCCTTCTTGATGTTGCCGTTGAGGTGCCGGTAGTAGAACCAGCCGGTGCCGGCCGTGCCGAGTATCAGCACGGCGAGCACCACGGCGGACCACTTCAGCGCCCGCCGCCCGGGCCGGGGCCGGCCGCCGCGCCGCCGCCCGCCGCCCTCGCCGCCACGGTTATCGACAGAGGATCCCGCGCCTGCTGCCGAGGCCCCCTCTTGACCGGCCGACTTCACGCCGGGGGCCGGTCCGCTGTCACGGCCGGGCGTCTTGGCGGCGCGGGCCGGTTTGCCGTCACTGCTCGGGGTCTTGGCGTCGCGGGCCAACCTGCCGTCACTGCTCGTGGTCTTGGCGCCGCGCTTCGGCCTGCCGTCACCGCCGGGCGTCTTCGCGCCGCGCGTCGGACTGTCGTCGTCGCTCGGCGTCTTCGTGTCCGTCTTCGTGTCCCCCGTCGGCATGCCGTCGCCCTCGGGCGACCGCGTGCCCGTCGGCCCGTTTCCGCCCGGGACCGGTTCGTGGCGGACGCCCCCTCGCGTTCCGTCCTCCCGCACACCGCTCTGCGTCACTTTCCCCGGTCCTCTCCGCCCCCCGCGCATGCAACAGGCCCGTCCTGCCTCCTGTTAGACGCACGACGGGCCTGTCAGTTGCCCTCAGCGGGTCAACTCGCGCACTTGACCTTGTCGGCCGTGGACTTTTCCACGTCCGGCGCCTCCACCGGGGCGTTGAGCTTCACGCCGGCGCCCTTGAAGTCCCTGCCGAGGGTCAGGGTCATCGTGGGCAGCCCCTGGGCGTTGGTCACGCTCTCGCCGGGCTTGAGCGCCGAGCCGGACAGGCCCATGATCTCGGCGAGCCGGCGGGCCTGGTCGGCCTGGCCGGGCGCGTACTCGAGGGTCGTCTTCGCCAGGGCGGCGGGCGCGTTGCCCCCGTTCTCGGACTTGGTCACGCCCTCCTCGACCTGGAGGTACTGCAGGGTCTTCTGCGCGCTGCCGGCGACGGCACCGCCGTTGAGGATCCGCACCCGGACCTCGGAGGCCGGGGCCTTGGTGCCCTTGAGCCGGGCGGCCTCGGCGTCCTTCTCCTTCTTCTGCTGCTTCTTGACCTCGGTGAACGAGACGTCGTTCTTGATCATCTCGAACACCTGGGGCGCCTGCGCCTCGTTGAGGACGACCGTCGCCTTCACCGTCTCCGCGGGGTTGTCCTTCACCGGGACCGTCGTGAAGGTGATGTTCTTCGTCGGTACCTTCTTCAGCTCCAGCGCGATGTCCTTGAGCGTGCCGACGTTCCCGATCGCCTTGTCCACCGTCAGGGCCTTGGTGGCGGCCTCGGCCAGCTTCAGCAGCTTGGAGGGGCTGGTGAGGGTGTCACTGGAGGACATCTTGCGCATCAGCGAGCCGAGGAACTGCTGCTGCACCTTGATCCGGTCGAGGTCGCCGCTGTTGCCGAAGCTCTTGCGCGTGCGGACGAAGGCGAGGGCCTGCTCGCCCTCGACGGTCGATTTGCCCTCGGGCAGGACGAGTTTGGACTGCTTGTCGTTGACGGGCTTCTCCACGCACACCTCGACCCCGTCCACCGCCGTGGTCAGGGTCTTCACCGCGTTGAAGTCGGCCATCATGAAGTGGTCGACCTCGATGCCGGTGTTCTCCGTCACCGTGCGCATCGTGCAGCCCGGGTCCCGGCCGCTCTCGCCGAGGCTCCGGTTGAAGCGGACGCCCCGCAGCCCCGGGACGACCTTCTCCGAGCCGTCCTCCTGCTTGGTCGGGCAGTCGGGGATGTCCACGATCAGGTCGCGGGGGATGCTGAGCGCGGTCGCGTTGGAGCGGTCCTCGGCGACGTGCAGCAGGATCGTGGTGTCGGCGTGCCCGCTGCTGCCCTTGTCGCCGTAGCCTCCGTTGCCCTCGCCGGTGCGCTTGTCGGTGCCGATGATGAGGATGCTGAAGGCCTCGTCCTTGCTGAAGTTGCTGGCACCCGCGCTGCCGACGTCGGTCGTCGTGACGTTGCCCTCCAGGTGCTGGAGGTAGAAGTAGCCGGCCGCGCCGACACCGACCAGCAGGAACGCCATCGTGCCGCCGGTCCACACCAGGACCTTCCTGGCCTTCTTCGGCTTCTGCTGCACCGGCCGGCGTCCACCGCGCCGTCCCGGCGGCGGCTCCTCGGGAGCGCCGCGCCGCCTGCGCTGCGGCGGGACGTCGGTGCGGGTTGCGCCCCCACGGGGAGCCTCCCCGCGCGGAGCCCCGGTGCGCGAAGTCGCCGTACGGGGAGCCGCCGTGCGGGGCGACGTCGTACGACCGCCCGCCGGTCCGCGTGTCCCCGGGCCCGGCGACTGCGGTGCGGAGGGGGACAGTCGCAGTTCGTATTCACCGGTGTTCGGATTGAGTACCCACTGGTCTGCGGGGTCGATCTGGTCCCCCCGCCCACGGCGTTGCGCGTCCACGGTTGTCTGATTCCTCCGTCGGGGCACGCGGCGCCCTCTCCCCCCGGAAGGCGCACGGGTACTTGGTCATCACAGAAGCACTGGATCGCTCACACTATCCGCCCAGTTGAACGCCGGTGTGCACTGAATGACAAATTCAACATCCATACATGTGGGCAATCCGCCCAAGTCCGCGCACGGAAGTTCGACGGCCCCGCGTGCGGGTGCGTCGCAGGTCACTACCAGCGGTACGGGGCGTACACGTCCATGCACGGACCGGCGTCCGACCCGTCGCGCGTGTCCGTGGCGCCGGGCCGATCCCCGGAGTTGAGCGCCGACTGCTGCGAACGCGCCGTGTCCGTACGCCAGTCGGGCCGCCCGGGTCGCTCGGGCCGCTCCTTGCCGTCGAAGGGCACGTCGTCGCGGATCATGGACCACACGCGGTCGGCGTCGGCCCCGGCCGGCACCAAGTGGTCGGCGTCCCGCGGGTCCTGGGTCGTGGGCAGTGTCGTCATGGTGATGCGATCCGTCGGCACCGTCCGGAGCTGCGTCCCCAGGTCGTACAGCCGTTTCACCGTGCCGATCTCCTCGGACACGCGCAGCGACTTCGTGGCCGCCTCCGCCAGGTCCGTCAGCCGGCCGGTGTCCGTGAAGACGTTCTGTGCCTTGAGCGTGCGGATCATCGAGTTCATGTACATGTGCTGCGCCCGGGCCCGCAGCGGGTCGCTGCCCCAGGCGTGGCGGGTGCGCAGCCACTGCAGCGCCCGCACGCCCTGGACCTTGGTGCGGCCGGCCGTCAGCTTCAGGCCGGAGCCGCCGGGTACGCCGGGCAGCGGCCGGTCCCACACGTTCTGCCGGACGCAGATCTCGACCCCGCCGATGGCGTCCGCCATGTGCACCACGCCCGCGAAGTCGATCGTCATCCAGTGGTCGATGTAGGTGCCGGTGAGGTTCTCCCAGGTCGCCAGCGTGCAACCCGCTCCGCCCCGGGCCAGCGAGGCGTTGATGATGGTGTTGACCGGCGGGTACGTCTTCCCGGTCGCCGGGTCCGTGCACTTCGGTATGTCGACCCGGGTGTCGCGCGGCACGCTCACCACGGAGGCGCTCCGGCGGTCCGCGGCCAGGTGGATGAGCATCTGCACGTCACCCAGCGGCGGATTGCCCCGACTGTCCCGGCCGCCGCCCAGCGTCACGTTCTCGTCGGAGGCGCGGCTGTCCGAGCCGATCAGCAGGATGTTCAGGGGCGTCTGCCCGGCCGCGTTCGGCTCCGCCTTCGACGCCTGGGAGTCGCCGCTGCTGCGCCGGCCCTTGAGGAGGTCGCCGTTCAGGTCCTCGTAGTAGAGGTACCCGGCGCCCGAGGTCACGAGGACCAGCAGGGAGAGGGCCGTCACCGACCGGCGCAGGGCGCGGCGCACGCGGCCGGGCCGGCTTCCCGCGCCCCCTGAGCCGCCCGGGCCTCCGGTCTCACCGGACCTGCCCGGCCTGCCGGTTCCGCCGGACCTGCCCGGGCTTCCGGTCTCACCGGACCTGCCCGGGCTTCCGGTCTCACCGGACCTGCCCGGGCCTCCGGCCTCACCGGACCTGCCCGGCCTGCCGGTTCCGCCGGGCCTGTCGGGCCCGCCCGGGCCTCCGGTTCCACCGGACCGGCCGGGCCTGTTCGGCCTCCCGGACCCGTCGGACCCCCCGGTCCTGCCCGGACCGTCATCGTCGGGGCCCGGCTCCCGGTCGTGGCCGCCCTGGTCCTGGACCGGCACCCGCGGCACGGCACCCGGCTTCGCGCCCTCCCCGTACACACCGCTGCTGCGCGCCATCTCTCCCGCTCCGCACCCCGCCGCGCTTCCCGCGCGCCACCGGACGGGGCCCGCCGCACGCCCGGTGGGACGTACGGCGGGCCCGTCAGGTCACTGGGCGCACTCGACCTTGTCCGCCGTGGACTTCTGCACACCCTCCGGCGCCTTCGTCGGAGCGGTGAGGGAGACACCCGCACCCTTGAAGTCCTTGCCGAGGGTCAGGGTCATCGCGGGCACCCCCTGCGCGTTGGTCACGCTCTCGCCCGGCTTCATCGCGGACCCGGGCAGGCCCATGATGTCGGCGAGGCGGCGGGCCTGGTCGGCCTGGTCGGGGGCGTACTCGAGCGTCGTCTTCGCCAGCTCGGCGGGCGCGTTGCCGGCGTTCTCGGACTTGGTGACGCCCTCCTCGTTCTGCAGCCAGCTGAGCGTCTCCTGCGCGCTGCCCGCGACGGCCCCGCCGTTGAGGATCCGCACCCGCACCTCGGAGGCCGGGGCCTTGGTGCCCTTCAGCCGGGCGGCGACGGCGGCCGCCTCCTTCTTCTTCTGCTCCTTGACCGCGGTGAACGAGATGTCGTTCTTGATCATGTCGAAGACCTGCGGGGCCGACGACTCGTTGAGCACGACCGTGGTCTTCACCTTCTCCGCCGGGTTGTCGATCACCGGGGTCGTGGTGAAGGTCAGGTTCTTGGTGTCGAGCTTGCCGAGCTCCATGCCGAGGTCCTTCAGCTTGCTGATGCTGTCCAGCTGGGAGTCGACGGTCAGCGCCTTCGTGCCCGCCTCGGCCAGCTTCAGCATCTTCGAGGGGCTCGACAGCGTGTCGTTGGACTTCAGCTTGCGCATCAGCGCGCTCAGGAACTGCTGCTGGAGCCCGATCCGGCTCAGGTCGCCGCCGAAGCCCACGGCATGGCGGGTGCGGACGAACGCGAGCGCCTGCTCGCCCTCGATCGTGTGGGTGCCCTTCGACAGCTTCAGGTGCGAGTCCGGGTCGTCGATGTCCTTGCCCAGACAGACCTCGACGCCGCCGACCGCGCTGGTCAGCGTCTTGACGGCGTTGAAGTCGGCGACCATGAAGTTGTCCGGCTTGACCCCGGTCAGCTCGGTCACGGTCCGCATCGTGCAGCTGGGCGTACGGCCGTCCTGGCCGAGGCTGGTGTTGAAGCGGACGTCCTGCGTGCCGGGGATGACCTTCTGCGTCCCGTCCTCCTGCGTGGTCGGGCAGTCCGGCACGTCGACGATCAGGTCGCGCGGGATGCTCAGCGCGGTGGCGTTCGAACGGTCCTTGGAGACGTGCAGCAGGATCGTGGTGTCGGCGTGCCCGACACTGCCCGCGTCGCCGTAGCTCTCGTTGCCCTTGCCGGTGCGCTTGTCGGTGCCGATCAGCAGGATGTTGATCGCCTTGTCCTTCTGGAAGCCACCGGTGCTCGCGCCGTCGTCGGAGACGGACGCGATGTTGTTGTTCAGGTGCTCGATGTAGAAGTACGCGGCGCCCGCACCGGCGACCAGCACGAACGCCATCGTGCCGCCGGTCCACAGCAGGGCCTTCCTGCCCTTGGAGGCCTTCTTGGCGGGCCGCCGCCCGCGACGCCCCGGCAGCGGCTCCTCCGGCGCCCCGCGGCGCCTGCGCGGCGGCGGCACCGCACGGCCGGGTGTCCCGGGCCGCGGGCGTCCGGGGGCGTCCGTCCGGGAGCGGGCCGGCGCGTCCGTACGGGCGCGGGCCGGCGGGTCCGTGTCCGAGGCGGGCGGCCTGCGCGGTCCGGGAACGCCCGACTGCGGGCTGGAAGGGGCCAGTCGCAGTTCGTATTCGCCGGTGTTCGGGTTGAGCACCCACTGGTCTGCGGGATCGATGTCGTCCGCCCGCCCTCGGCCTTGCGCGTCCACGGTTGCCTAGTTCCTCCGTCGGGGCACGCGGCGCCTTCCCCTCCAAGGCGCTCGGGTCTCGGTCACACAGTGTGCGCGACCTCAGGACCCGTCCTCAGAGCCGGGCGCACCGGATCGCTCACACTAACCGCCCAGTTCAGTGCCGAGCGACGACGGTGACAAATTCCACGTCCCTACACCTGGGCAATTCGCCCATTTCTCAGATGAAGAGTTCGTTGCCTTGGAGTTACCTTGGCGTCCGCTTTACTCACAGGTGTCCTCGGCTGCCGTGTTCCCCCGGAAGGTCGGTGGAGGAGAAACGGTGACGACGGGCTGCGCGAACGGCCCCGGATACGAATCCCCGTACGACCCGTCACGCGAATCGGTAGGCCTCAGCGGAGCGGAACCGCGCGGTACGTTTCCCGCCACGACCACCGGTGTGTCGGTCCGGAGCCGCTCGAACAGCTTCTCGGCCTCGGGCTCCACGAGTTGGTCGCGATTGGCGTCGAATGCGTACGACTCCCGGGGCACGGTCAGGAATTGCACTTGTTCCATGGGGATGTCGCGCAGCCCGCGCACGAGTTCGTACAAACCGCGAAGGCTCGCCAGATCCGGGTCGGTTGTGAGAGAGGACGTGGCGGCGTCGAGCACGGGGTACAGCTTCGCCGGATTCAGCAGGACGTCATTGCTGCGCACCTTGTTGACGAGCGCCCCGAGGAATCGTTGCTGCCGTTCCATCCGCTCCGTGTCGCTGCCGTCACCCAGGGACTTGCGGGCGCGGACGTAGCCGAGGGCCTGCTCGCCGTCGAGGGTCACCCGCCCGGCGGGCAGTCTCAGCTTGGCGGCCCGGTCGTCGATCGGCTCCCGCAGGCACACCTCGACGCCGTCGACCGCGTCGACCATCTCCTTGAAGCCGTGGAAGTCCACGACGACGTGATGGTCGACGCGGATGTCCGTGAGCTTCTCGACGGTCCGGATGGTGCAGGCCGAGCCGCCCACCTGGAACGCCTGGTTGAACTGGGCGAATCGCGGCGCGCTGCGGGACCCGTCCGGCCGCCGGCAGCCCGGCAGGTCCACCATCAGGTCCCGGGGCAGGGAGACGGCGGTGGCGCTGTCCCGGCCCGCCGCCAGGTGCAGCAGGATCGTGGTGTCGGACCGCTCGGTGCCGGAGTCCCGGCCGTAGCGGGCGTTGTCGTCGCCCTCGCGTGAGTCCGAGCCGATCAGCAGGATGTTCCGGGCGTCCTTGACCAGCGAGGTGGGCCGCTCCTTCTCGTAGCGGGCGAGCTCGGCCGCGGCCGCCTCGTCGGGCGTGATGTTCCCGCTGAGCTTGGCGTACACGGCCCATCCGGCACCCGCGGCCGCCACGACGAGGCCGGTGACGGCGAACACGGAGATCCGCACGCCCCGCCGACGACGCCGCCGCACCAGCCCCCGCCCACTGGCCGAGGCCCCGGCCGCGGGCCCAGTCCTGCCACCCACGACAGCACCACCCCTCCTGACGTAGGAACACCCCGCGCGCCCTGCTCCTACGACCATGGCGCGGATGAGGGGCGGGGGGTGGATGGGGGTGGGCCGAACGGGGGAGGGGGGCGAGCTACGGCTGTCGGTCTCGCTTAGCTGCGGGCAATCGTGCCGCTAAGGGCGGCACGGGTGGGCGCAGCGGCACCCCGCTACGCCGGGCTGCGGTCCCACCCAGTCTGAGCAACAACGCCGCGCACCCGGCACCGCCCTACCGGGCAATAGCCGTGACCCGCTCGCTCTCCACCCGCTTGTCCAGCACCCCGTCCCCGGCCTGCTCCAGGTTCCGGCACAGCACCACGGAACCCCCGGTCGCCAACGGCCCGTACAACCCCGCGTTCAGCCCCTCCCACGTGTCGTACGGCAACCCGGACAGGATCCGCGAGCCGGGTCCGGTCAGCCCCAGCCCCGACGCCTCCGCCCGGGCCCGCTCGACCACCTCGGCCCCGCTGAACTCCCGGCCCGCCACGATCAGCGCGGGCTCCTCGGGATCCACCGGCGCGTACGGCACGAACCGGTCGCCCTGGCCCGGCACCTCCACCGCGTAGTCGACGAATCCCTCGGGAGTCTGCGGGAAGCGCCCTCCGAGCGGCCGCAGCGCCAGCGCGACCCGCGCCCCGGAGCAGGCCCGAGCCGCCTCCAGCGTGTCCGGCCCGCTCACCACGACGTCGGCGGCCCGCGCGTCCCCCGCCACGTCCGCGACGGCCCCCACCGACGCACACGCCAGCAGCCACACCGCCGTCTGCCAGTGCGCGGGCAGCAGCAGGGCCACCCGGTCCCCGGGCTCGACGGACAACTCGTCCTGGAGCAGGTTCGCGGTCTTGGCCACCCAATTGGCGAAGGTGGCCACGGACAGTTCGACGCGTTCGCCCGTGGCGTCGTCGTAGAAGGTCACCAGGGGGCGTCCCGGATCCGCGGCGAGCGCGGAACCCAGCAGGTCGGCAGGGGTGCGATCGGTGGCGTTCACCCGCGCAAGCGTACGCGGCGCACCGGCCCCCACCCAATGGCCCGGCCACCGCACGGCCGCGCCGCCACCACCGGTTCGGCCGAACCTCGACCGACAGTCCGTCAACTCCCAAATGGACAGACTTATACGACTATGTCCAAGATCAGGGGCATGCGTGGATTCCTTGCTTCCTCGATCGGTGTCACCTGTGCGGCCGCTCTGGCTCTCCCCCTCACCCCGCCCGCCCTCGCGGCGCCGGCGAGACCGGTGCCGGCCACGGAAGCCGCCACGGCAGCGAGACCCGCGCCCCACGCGGGGACACCGACCACCACCGACCGGCGCGCGACCGAACCGCACGCCCCCGGCAGCACCCAGTCCCTCCCCCTGGAACCCCTCACCCGCAACCGCGCCACCCCGACCGCCCCGGCCACCGAACGTGACCTGCCCCGCCGCGCCGTACGCCACTTCTCCCTCGTCGGCGTCGTCTGGGACGACCCCGAGGCCGAACTGCACGGCCGCGTCCAGGTCCGCACCCGCGCCGCCGGCACCGGCACCTGGTCGGGCTGGCAGGACGTCGAGACGCACCACGCCGACCACGCGGCCGACCCGGGCACCCCCGAGAGCGCCTCGGGCCGCGTGCGCGGCGCCACGGCACCACTGTGGGTGGGCGACTCCGACGGCGTGGAACTCCGCGTCCGCGCCGAACCCCGCAGCGCGGAACCCGGTTCCGCGCACCCTCACACCGACACCCCCGACCAGCCCGCCGCGCCCGCTCTCCCCACCGGCCTCCGCCTCGAACTCGTCGACCCCGGCGAGGACGGGACACCTCCGGACGCCGCCGCGGACGGCCCCCGCACCGGCGGCCTGAACGCCGAGAACTCCGCCGCCGCCGAAGCCTCCGCAGCCAACGCCGAGCTCGCCCCCCTCGGCGCCACCGAGATCGCGGCCCTGAACCGCGCCGAGACCGAGCGGGAGTTCTTCGCCCTGAACGGCGTCGAGCCGGCGGCGCAGCAGCAGGCGAGGCCGTACGTCGGCCCCCGCCCACGCATCACCACGCGCCGCGGCTGGGGTGCGAACGAGGGCCTGCGCGAGCGCGGCTTCCGGTACACCAAGAAGGTCAGGGCGGCCTTCGTGCACCACACGGCCAGCGGCAACAACTACCGCTGCTCGCAGGTCCCGTCACTCATCCGCAGTATCTACCGCTACCACGTCAAGAGCATGGGCTGGCGGGACATCGGCTACAACTTCCTCATCGACAAGTGCGGAAAGATCTACGAGGGCCGCGCCGGGGGTGTGGCGAAGCCGGTCCTCGGCGCGCACACCCTGGGTTTCAACAACAACAGCATGGGGATCGCCGTCCTCGGGTCGTACGGCGCCACCAAGCCGTCGAAGGCGGCGGTCCGGGCCGTCGCCCGGCTGACCGCCTGGAAGCTGGGGCTGTACCGGATGAATCCGAAGGGAAAGACTTACCTGAAGTCGGCTGGCAGCAATCTCCACCGAAAAGGTAAGAAGGTACGACTGAACGTGATCTCAGGGCACCGGGACGGCTTCAAGACGGAGTGCCCGGGACGCAAGCTCTACGGCAAGCTCGGCTCGGCCCGCTCCAAGGCGGCCCGCTACCAGGGCCGCTGAGTACACGTTCACTGCCGTCGGGGGGCAAGCGGGGGCATGGGGGCGGAATGCCGCACGGCCAGCGAAGGCGCCACGGAACGGTCTGCATACACTGACCGGCCGAAAGACAGTTCGGCCGGTCCCGGCAGGAAGCAGAGACGACACGTGACAGAAGCGATCCTCCTGGTCGGCGGCAAGGGCACCCGGCTGCGCCCGCTCACGGTGCACACGCCCAAGCCCATGGTCCCGGCGGCCGGGGTGCCCTTCCTCACGCACCAGCTGGCGCGGGCGAGAGCGGCGGGTGTCGAGCACATCGTCCTGGCCACGTCCTACCTGGCCGAGGTCTTCGAGCCGTACTTCGGGGACGGCTCCGCGCTGGGCCTGCACCTGGAGTACGTGACGGAGGAGGAGCCGCTCGGCACCGGCGGCGCCATCCGCAACGTCGCCTCCCGGCTGCACTCCGGTCCGGACGACCCGGTCCTGATCTTCAACGGCGACATCCTGACGGGCCTCGACATCCGGGCCCTCGTCGACACCCACGAGTCGACGGGCGCGGACATCTCCCTGCACCTCACCAAGGTGACCGACCCGCGTGCCTACGGCCTGGTCCCCACCGACGACACGGGCAGGGTGCTGGCGTTCCTGGAGAAGCCGCAGACGCCCGAGGAGATCGTCACCGACCAGATCAACGCGGGGGCGTACGTCTTCCGCCGCTCGGTGATCGACACGATCCCGGCGGGCAGGCCGGTCTCGGTGGAACGCGAGACGTTCCCCGACCTCCTCTCCGGCGGGGCGCACCTCCAGGGCATGGTCGACTCGACGTACTGGCTCGACCTGGGCACGCCGGCGGCGTTCGTCCGCGGTTCGGCGGACCTGGTGCTCGGCCGGGCCCCGTCGCCCGCCGTGCCCGGCCGCTGCGGCGACCGCCTGGTCCTGCCGACGGCGATGGTCGCGGCCGACGCGAAGCTCTCGGGCGGCACGGTGGTGGGGGAGGGCGCGTTCGTCGCCGAGGGCGCCCGGGTCTTCGGCAGCACGATCCTGCCCGGCGCGGTGATCGAACCCGGCGCGGTCATCACCGACTCCCTGATCGGCACCCGCGCCCGCGTCGGCGAACGCTCCGTCCTCACCGGCACGGTCATCGGCGACGGCGCGGTCATCGGCCCCGACAACGAACTCCGCGAGGGCGCCCGCATATGGTGCGACGCCCGCATACCAGCGGGAGCGGTCCGCTTCTCGTCGGACCAGTAGGACCGAACCCGCTTGCCCACGCGGCGTCGGCGACAACGCCGAGCACCGGGATATCGGGCAGTCCCTCAGAACTGCCCGATATCCCACCGAGGCATCTTCGGCGCCCGACGCCCCGGCACCCTCCCACTCAGCAGAATCAGCCGAGCCGCCCGATGCCGCTGCCCCGCATACGGCTCCAGCAGCTCCAGCATCACGGCGTCATCCGCGTCCCGGTCCCCGGCCAGCGCCCAGCCCACGATCCCGGGCAGATGCAGATCCCCCACCGTGACCTCGTCCGCCGCCCCGTGACTGCGCTGCACCGTCTCCGCCGACGTCCACGGCCCGACCCCCGGCACGACCTCCAGCCGCGCCCGGGCCGCCACCGGCTCCATCCGCACGGCCTCCTCCAGCCGCGCGGCGACCCGTACGGCCCGCAGGATCGTCGACGCCCGCTTGTTGTCGACCCCGGCTCGGTGCCACTCCCAGGACGGGATCAGCGCCCACGTCCGCGGTGCCGGCATCACGTACATCCGCCCGGGCGCGGGCCCCGGCGCCGGCTCCCCGTACTTGCGCACCAGCAACCGCCACGCCCGGTACGCCTCGTCGGTTGTGACCTTCTGCTCCAGGATCGACGGGATCAGCGACTCCAGCACGAGCCCGCTGCGCGTCAGCCGCAGTCCGGGCCGCCGGTGTCGTGTCATCGCCAGCAGCCGGTGCCGCGGCACGAACGCCGACGGGTCGTCCGCCGCCCCGAGCAGCTCCGGCAACCGCTCCAGCAGCCATTCCGCCCCGGGCCCCCAGGCCTCCCCGCGCACCCCACCGCCGTACGCGCACACCCGCAGCGTCCCCGGCCCGGCGGGTGTGCGGGTGGCCCGCCACACGGACCCGTCCGGCATCGCCCGGAACGTCGGATCGCCCGGCCCGCGCCGCAACGGCCCGAGCACCAGCCCGAGGTCCAGCGGCCCGTCCGGCGCCCAGTCCCGTACCCGCCCCGGGCCCGCCGCCTGCCGCGGCACACCCGCGCCCACGGCGACGTGCCCCCCGCGCACGGTCGTGCGGGTGGGCCGAGGAGCGAACCGTCCTGCCATGAGTGAACGTCCCTGGATGAGATTGCCGCGGTCGGAGGAGAGGGCCCTACGAGGGTAGGCCCCCGCCGGTGTCCGTCACCGCACCTCGATGAACGCGCCCGCGTCCCGCTCCGCCCGCGCCCGCGGTTCCTCCGCCGGATGCCCGACCGCCACCGCCCCCATCGGATCCCAGTCCGCCGGCAGCTCCAGCACCTCGCGCACCACGTCCCGGCAGAACATCGTCGAGGACACCCATGCCGACCCCAGCCGCTCCCCGGCCAGGGCGACGAGGAAGTTCTGCACACCGGCACCGGCGGCGACGACGAACATCTCCCGCTCGGCGCCGTCCCGCCGGGCATCGCCGTACGTGTGCGAGCCGTCCATGACCAGGCAGGGCACGACGAGGTACGGCGCGTTCCGCAGGACGTCCCCGCGCCGCACCCGCTTGGCGATGGACTCCTCCGTCTTGCCGTCCCGCCGCAGATCGGCGATCCACGCGTCCCGCATCGCGTCGAGCAGCCGCGTCCGCGACTCCTGCGACTCCAGCAGCACGAACCGCCACGGCGTCGTGTGGTGCGGCGCGGGCGCCGTCACGGCCGCGGCCACGGCCCGCCGTACGGCACCGGCGTCGACGGGCTCGTCCGTGAACGCCCGGACCGTGCGCCGCTGGGTCACCGCCAGCCGCACCGCCTCGGACGTGCCGAGGCGGAACATGTCGTCGCGGGCGCCGCGGACCATGGCCCGGGCCCCCTCGCCAGCGTCGTCCGCCACCACGTGCGGGAGCCCGCGCACCACGGCGACGGGCAGCCCGGCGGCCTTGCCCTTGACCAGGTCGCCCGCGGCGGCGAGTTCGTCGGCCGTGGCGACGACGGTGGCGCTGAGCGGATTGCCGTACGCGTCCACGCCGCCGCGCAGGTCGTCCAGCACGCGCACTCCGGCGGCGCCGATCGCGACGTCCGTGAGCCCCGCGCGCCAGGGGCGCCCGAACGTGTCGGTGACGACGACACCGACGTTGACGCCGAGGGCGTCCCGCAGTCCGTCGCGGATCGCGCGGGCGGAGGCGTCCGGGTCCTCTGGCAGCAACAGCACCGTCCCGGACGGGGTGTTGGAGGCGTCGACCCCGGCCGCGGCCATCACGAGGCCCTGCCGGTTCTCGACGATGCGGAGGGCGCCCCGCCGGGCGACCACCCGGACCGTCTCCGCGTCGATCGCGGCCTCCCGGTCCGCCGCCTGGACGATCCGGCCCTCCGCCTTGGACACGATCTTCGAGGTGACGAGCAGCACGTCCCCGTCGGCCAGGCCGGGCTCGGCGGCGGCTATCAGCTTGGCCAGATCATCCCCGGCCACGACCTCGGGCAGCCCGCCCAGGGCCCACACCCGGTACCCACCGGGCTCCTGCTCCGCGCCGTTCACGCCCCCCGCACCTCCTCCGCCAGCGCCAGCGCCTCCCGGGCCATCCGCGCGGTCGCGTCGGCGTCCGTCATCATCAGCGGCACGGCCCGGCAGCGGATCCCGGCGGCCTCGACCCGCTCCACGGCGCCCGCGTCCACCGTGTCCACGAGCCAGCCGTCCAGCAGCCCCGAGCCGTAGTGCTCGGCCACCGCCGTCGCGGTCGACTCGACGCCCACGGCGGCCAGCACCTTGTCGGCCATGCCCCGCACGGGCGCGTCGCCGACGATGGGGGACAGGCCGATCACCGGCACCCCGGCGTCGGCGATCGCCTCCCGGATGCCGGGCACCGCGAGGATCGTGCCGATGGAGACGACCGGGTTGGACGGCGGGAAGAGGATGACGTCCGCCTCGGCGATGGCGTCCAGCACGCCCGGGGCGGGCTTCGCCTGGTCGGCACCGACCGGCACGATCGCCTGCGCGGGCACCGAGGCGCGCAGCCGCACCCAGTACTCCTGGAAGTGGATGGCCTTGCGCTCGCCGTCGATCTCGACGGCCACGTGCGTCTCGACGCGGTCGTCGGACATCGGGATCAGCCGCACGCCGGGCTGCCACCGGTCGCACAGCGCCTGGGTCACGGCGCTCAGCGGGTACCCGGCGCCGATCATCTGCGTCCGCACGATGTGCGTGGCGAAGTCCCGGTCGCCGAGGCCGAACCACTCGGGCCCGACGCCGTAGGCCGCGAGCTCCTCCTTGAGGTGGAAGGTCTCGTCGGCGCGACCCCAGCCCTGCTCCTCGTTGATGCCGCCGCCGAGTGTGTACATCACCGTGTCGAGGTCCGGGCAGACCTTCAGCCCGAAGAGGTGGATGTCGTCCCCGGTGTTGCCGATGACCGTGATGTCCGCGTCCGGCACGGCCCGCTTCAGACCACGCAGGAACCGGGCACCACCGATGCCGCCTGCCAGAACCACAATGCGCATGGGAGCCAGTCTTGCAGGCGCCTGTGACAACCGGTCGGCGGCTTGGGGGGAACCCGTCAGGCGGTCAGCGCGCCCGGCTCGGGAAGCGCCTCGCAGTGCGGCGCGGTGTGCATCGGCATCTCCGTCAGCCCCGGGTAGTACACGTGCAGGCTGACCGCCGGCTCCAGTGCGTCGTTCACCACCTCGTGCACGTACCCCGGCGCGAACACGCGCTGCGCGCCCGGCCGCAAGGCGCGCGTGCCCCGCTCCGTGCGCTCGGTCAGCGTGCCGTCCAGCACGGTCAGCACCCCGGAGGAGCGGCCGTGGTCGTGCCTCCCGCTGCCCTGCCCGGGCACCCAGGACAGCAGCCACACCTCGTAGCCGGGGCCGGTGCGCAGCCGGTGGTACCAGCGGCTGGTCGCGTCGTACCGGACGAGGTGCTCCCACTGGGAGCGGTCGGCGGCGATGGAGCGGGCGAGCCCGGCGAACTCGGCGACGGTGGCCGGGTGCTCGCGCGGTGTCTGGAGCAGGTGCGGGACTTCGAGGATGTCGCCGGCGATCTGGAGGTCGCTGTCGCTGTTCATGGGTGTGGTGGTTCCTCAGTGAAAAGAAGGTCAGAGGGAACGGCGGCCGAGAGACGGGTGGCTCGGCCTTCAGCTGGAGCGGGTGGGGCTCAACAGCTGGAACAGCAACAGCTACAGCGAGCGCGGGCAGCACCGTGGGACCCGGCGGTGCGGGTCGAGGTGAGTGCCAAGTTCGCGAGCATGCCCACAAGGACACCGGTTCACACCTCGACTGTCAACTCGGGACCCGGTATGTGGGATGAGGTTCACCTCATCCGGTCGATCGCTCAGATGAAAGGTTTGTTCATGGCCCGGCCGGGACACATGGCGTCCATCCGGGCGGACAAACCCCGTTGCGCACTCGTGATCCGACTGTGATCAGGTTCGCTTCGAGGGGCGTGTCGGAACGGGATCGAACTCCTGGGCGTCCTTCTCCGTAGAGGTCTGCGAGGGGTCCGGCGGAAGGCGTGAGCCCCAGCGGGCTCCGCCTGTGTGTCAGGTTTTATGGTGATTTGAACACTTTCCGCATGGGCTTGGTTCCGCAGAGTGAATAAGGGGCTCAATAGCAGATCTCGGCTTGACTCGCCCGGAGCAGCACACTTGTAATTTCACTCGTGTCGTTCAGCCGGAATCGGTAACGGCTAGATCACGGGGACGCGAAAGACAGACGAGGGGCGCACATGACCGAGACGGTGCAGCAACTGCTGGTCGACGACGCGGACGAGGAACTCGGCTGGCAGGAGCGCGCACTGTGCGCCCAGACCGACCCCGAGTCCTTCTTCCCCGAGAAGGGCGGCTCGACCCGGGAGGCCAAGAAGGTCTGCCTCGCCTGTGAGGTCCGCTCCGAGTGCCTCGAGTACGCCCTCGCCAACGACGAGCGCTTCGGCATCTGGGGCGGCCTGTCCGAGCGGGAGCGCCGCCGTCTGAAGAAGGCCGCGGTCTGACCGACACCCCGGATCCGTACGTACGCACGGTTCGAACGGCCCGTCGCAGGTGGGTTATCCACAGGCGGCGGGTCGCCTTGTTGCGCAGCCGATAGTGTGGTCGCTCGTCCGAGACGCCCCGCTGCCCCACCGGTCGCGGGCGTCCCCGCAGTCCACCGAACCGGGGCCCGTACCTCGATGTCCGTGCACAGCCACCCGGCAGCCCATCACGACAGCGCTGCCACACCTGAGTTCCCGCGTCATGTGGTGACCGCGGTCCTCGTCTCCCACGACGGCGCCCGCTGGCTGCCCGACGCGCTCGCCGGGCTGCTCGGCCAGGAGCGTCCGGTCCAGTACGCGATGGGCGCCGACACGGGCAGCGCGGACGACTCCGCCCGGCTCGTCACCGACGCCCTCGGCGCCGACCGCGTGCTGCACCTGGCCCGCCGCACCGGCTTCGGCCAGGCCGTCGAGGAGTGCGACCGCACCGCCCCGGTCCTCACCCCCGAGGAACTGCCGTACCTGAAGCGGCCCAGCGGCTGGGACCCGGTCACGCGCTCCTGGCGCGACGACGCCTACGACCTGCCCGAGCTCCCGCACGGCGAGCCGGTCCAGTGGCTCTGGCTGCTGCACGACGACTGCGCCCCGGAACCGGACGCCCTGGCCCAGCTGCTGCGGGTCGTGGACAACGAGTACGAACTGGGCCGCGAGGACGTGGCCGTCGTCGGCCCCAAGCTGCGCGGCTGGTACGACCGCCGGCAGCTCCTGGAGGTCGGCGTCAGCATCGCCAACTCCGGCCGCCGCTGGACCGGCCTGGACCGCCGCGAGCAGGACCAGGGCCAGCACGACCACGTCAGGTCCGTGCTGTCGGTGTCCACCGCCGGCATGCTGATCCGCCGCGACGTCTTCGAACAGCTCGGCGGCTTCGACCGGCACCTGCCCCTCATGCGCGACGACGTCGACCTGTGCTGGCGCGCCCACGCGGCCGGCTACCGCGTCCTGGTCGCCCCCGAGGCGGTCGTCCGGCACGCCGAGGCGGCCTCCCGCGAACGCCGCACGGTCGACTGCGTGGGCCGTACGTCCGCCTCCCCGCACAAGGTCGACAAGGCCGGCGCCGTCTACGCCCTGCTCGTCAACACCCGTACCGCCGTGCTCCCCTGGGTGCTGCTGCGGATCGTGCTCGGCACGCTGCTGCGGACCCTCGCGTACCTCGTCGGCAAGGTCCCCGGCCAGGCGGTCGACGAGATCCGCGGCCTGATGGGCACGCTGCTCAGGCCCGAGCGGATCCTCGCCGGGCGCCGGCGCCGGGGCGCACCCCAGATCGACAAGGGCGAGCTGCGGCAGCTGTTCCCGCCGCCCGGCGCGACCGTCCGCGCCACCGTCGAGCAGGTCGCCGGCAACCTGGTCGGCCGCTCCGACCCGGAGGTCGCCGCCGGCGCCGGACGGCACGGCGGGGCCGTCGAGTCCGGCCCGGGCGGCGACGACGCCGACTTCCTGGAGATCGAGCAGTTCGCCCGGCTCAAGCGCATCGCGCGCAAGCCTGGCCCGGTGCTCTTCCTGGTGCTGCTGCTCGTCTCCCTGGTCGCCTGCCGCCAGCTCCTCGGCGGCGGCGCGCTTGCGGGCGGCGCCCTGCTGCCCGCCCCGGCCGACTCCGCCGACCTGTGGGCGCGCTACCTGGACGCCTGGCACGCGGTCGGCGCCGGCGGCACCTCCGCCGCTCCGCCGTACCTGGCGATCGTCGCCATGCTGGCCTCCCTGCTGTTCGGCTCGACCGGCCTCGCCGTCACGCTCCTGCTCGTCTGCTCGGTGCCGCTGGCCGGTGTCACCGCCTACTTCGCCTCCCGCCCGCTGGTCGAGTCCCGGCTGCTGCGCGCGTGGGCGGCCGTCGTCTACGCCTTCCTGCCCGCCGCCACCGGCGCCCTCGCCGGCGGCCGCCTCGGGACCGCCGTCCTGGCCGTGCTGCTGCCGCTCATCGCGCGCGCGGGCATCGCGGCCGGCGGCCTGGCCAGCCCCTCGGGCGCCCGCGGCAGTTGGCGCGCCACCTGGGCCTACGCGCTGCTGCTGACCATCACCACCGCGTTCACCCCGATCGTGTGGCCCATCGCGCTGCTCCTCGGCGCCGGGCTGCTGGTGCTGCGCCGGTCCGACATCACGGCGTACGGGCTGCGGTTCCTCGCCCAGCTCGGCACCCCCCTGCTGATCCTCGCCCCCTGGTCGCTGACGCTGCTCCCGTTCGGCTTCTTCAAGGAAGCCGGCCTGGAGTACGGCGCCTCGGCCGCCTCCGCCGTCGACCTGCTCGGCGCCAGCCCGGGCGGCCCCGGCACCGTCAGCGGCCTCATGCTCATCGGCATCGTGCTGGCCGCGCTCGCCGCCCTGCTGCGCTCGGAACGCCAGGGGGGCATCTGGACGGCCTGGGCGGTCGCCCTGGTGGGCTTCGTCTTCGCGGTCCTGTCCAACAGCTCCACCTGGGCGGGCCCCGCGACCCTCGTCTACGGCATCGCCCTCCTGGCCGCCGCCGCGCTCGGCGCCGACGGGGCACGCGCGCGCGTGGCCGAGCAGAGCTTCGGCTGGCGCCAGCCGGTCGCCGTGCTGATCGCCTTCGCCTCGGCCGCGGGCCCGCTGCTCGTGGCCGCCGGCTGGATGATCCGCGGCGCCGACGGGCCCCTGGAGCGGCGCGACCCGACCCAGGTGCCCGCGTTCGTCGCCGAGGAGAGCGGTAGCAGCGACCAGGCCCGCACCCTGGTCCTCGACAGCGACTCCCCGGCCCACGTCGGCTACGTGCTGGTCCGCGGCTCCGGCGCCCGCCTCGGTGACGGCGAGATCGCCGCGGAGGACGGCGAGAACGGCAGGCTCGACAAGGTCGTCGCCAACCTCGTCGCGGGCTCCGGCGCCGACCAGGCCGACCAGCTCGGCGGCTTCGCCGTGCGCTACGTCCTGGTCCACAAGGGCGCGCCCCGCGACGTCACCCGTGTCCTGGACGCCACACCCGGCCTGGCCCGGCTGAGCCAGCAGGACGGCAGCGCGCTGTGGCAGATCGACCGGGAGGTCGCGCGCGCCACCATCGTCCCCGCCTCCGGATCCGGCACCCCGCAGACCGTCGCCGCCGGGCCCGTCGACATCCACACCACGATCCCCGCCGGCGC
The DNA here is from genome assembly GCF_040645895.1 of Streptomyces olindensis. Taxonomy (NCBI): domain Bacteria; kingdom Bacillati; phylum Actinomycetota; class Actinomycetes; order Kitasatosporales; family Streptomycetaceae; genus Streptomyces; species Streptomyces olindensis. The sequence goes on from NZ_JBEYZD010000064.1 coordinate 36,588, forward strand.
CGACGGGCGCGTGCTGCGCCTCGCCGACTCCGCCGCGGACGGCTGGACCGCCACCCTCGACGGCAAGCCGCTGACCCGCACCACGGTCGACGGCTGGGCCCAGGGCTTCGAACTCCCCGCCTCCGGCGGCAGGCTGGACGTCACCTACGAGGACCCGATCGGCCACACCGCATGGCTGTGGGCGCAGGGCCTGCTCGCCCTCGTCCTCGTCGTGCTGGCGCTGCCAGGCCGCCGCCGCGACATCGACGACGACCTGCCCGAGGAGCCGGCCGTCCCGGCCCAGGCGGTCGCCGGCGAGGGCCGCCGCGCCCGCCGCCTGCGCGCCCAGGCGGAGGCCGAGGCCGAAGGAGCGGACCGGCCCGAGGAGTTCCCGCCCCCGCAGCCGGCGCAGCCGCCCGCGGCCGTGCCCCAGCAGCAGAACCACGGGCAGTACGACAACGCCGCCTACCAGGGCGGCGAGTACGCGAACTTCGGCGACCAGTACCAGGGCACCCCGTACCCGGCCGACGCCTACGGGCAGCAGTACCAGGCGGACCCGTACCAGGGCGGCCAGTACGACCCGTACGCGTACGGCGGCCAGGCCCCGGCCCCGCCGTACGACCAGCAGGGCTACGACCAGGCCTACACCCAGGGCTACGGCACGCCGTACGACCCGGCGCAGCAGCACCACCCCCACGGCACGGGCAGTGAGCGTCCCGACGGGAGCCAGCAGTGAACCGCACCACCCTGTCCCTGATCGCCGGCGCGACCGCGCTCGCCGCCGTCACCGGCTTCGCCGCGCTGTCCGCCCCGGACGCCCCGGGCACGGCCGCCACCGCCGAGGCGGCCGCCCAACTCCCCGTGGAGCGCACGAGCCTGCTGTGCCCCGCGCCCAGCCTGTCCGACATCGCGGAGACGTCCTACACGTCCTTCACGCCCGTCACGAAGGGCACCGGGAGCGGCGGCAAGGCCGAACTCCAGGCGGCCGCGGCGGAGTCGGCGGACGGCGCGCAGGCGGGCGAGGACGACGGGAAGGCGTCCAGGGGCAAGACGGAGAAGCCCGTGCTGACCCCCAAGGAGCCCGGCACGCCGGTCACCGGCGACAGCTCCGGCTCCGAGGCACCCGCCCTCGTCGGCACCGCGGACGGCAGGTTCGCGCCCGGCTGGACCGTCCAGGAGACGACGGAGGTCGCCGCCGGGACGGGCCGCGGCCTCCAGGGCGTCAACTGCACCGCTCCGGACACGGAGTTCTGGTTCCCGGGCGCCAGCACGGCCGCCGACCGCACCGACTACGTCCACCTGACGAACCCCGACGACTCGGCCGCCGTGGTCGACGTCGAGCTCTACGGCAAGGACGGCGCCCTGCAGTCCACGGTGGGGGAGGGCATCACGGTCCAGCCGCACTCCAGCGAGCCGATCCTGCTGTCGACCCTCACCGACGAGCGGCAGACCGACCTCACCGTGCACGTCAACGTGCGCAGCGGGCGCGTCGGCGCCGCCGTGCAGGCCCTGGACGACAAGACCGGCGGCGACTGGCTGGCCGCCTCCACGGACCCGTCCGGCAGTCTGGTGCTGCCCGGCATCCCGAAGGACGCCACCTCCGTGCGCCTGGTCGCCTTCACCCCCGGCGACGCCGACGCGGACCTGAAGGTGCGCCTCGCCTCCCCCTCCGGGCTGATCACCCCCGCCGGACACGAGACGGTGCACGTCAAGGGCGGCATGACGACCGCCGTCGACCTCGGCGACGTCACGCGCGGCGAGGCGGGCTCCCTGGTGCTGACGCCGACGGACCAGTCGGTGCCGGTCGTGGCGGCCCTGAAGGTCGTCCGGGGCAAGGGCGACAGGCAGGAGACGGCGTTCATCCCCGCCACCCGCCCCGTCGGCACGCGCGCGACGTCCGCGGACAACAGCGCCAAGGGCAGCACGCTCTCCCTGACCGCCCCCGGCCGCGCCGCCACGGTCAAGGTCACCGCCTCGGCGGGCAGCGAGGGCGGCACGCCGGTGTCGAAGACGTACACGATCAAGGCGGGCACGACCCAGGACATCGAGCCCCCGGTCCCGGGCGGGCTGAAGGGCACGTACGCGCTCACGGTCGAGCCGGTCTCCGGCGGCCCGGTCTACGGTGCCCGCACCCTGGCGGCGTCGGAGGGCGGCGTCCCCGCCTTCACCGTGCAGACGCTCCCGGACGACCGGGGGACGGTGGCGGTGCCGGAGGCGGACGAGGACCTGTCGGTGCTGCAGAAGTAGCCGGGCGGGCTCAGCCCTGGTCCTCGCCGTAGCGCGGGTCCACCGTCTCGGGTGTCAGCCCGAGCAGCTCGGCGACCTGCTCGACGACGACCTCGTGCACCAGCGCGGCCCGCTCGTCGCGCCCCTTGGTGCGGATCTCGACCGGCCGCCGGTAGACCACCACGCGCGCGGGGCGGCCCTCGCGCGCGCTGACCGTGCCGCCGAGCGGAACCGCCTCGTCGTGCCAGGCCTGACCCGGCCCGTCGAGCCGCGGCACTTCCAGGACCAGGAAGTCGATGTCGGCGAGCTGCGGCCACCGCCGCTCCAGGCGCTCCACGGAGTCCTGCACCAGATCCGCGAACGCGTCCGCGCGGCTCGCGGCGAGCGGCACCTGCGGGGGTGCGATCGGGCCGCGCATGCCCCGGCCGTGGCGATCACGGCGGCGGGGCCCGGGGGCGGCGGCACGAGGCGTTACGGGCTTGTCCATCACTGGTGAAGGGTAGTCCCCGCCGCGCCCGTACGCCCGGCACCGCACGGGCGCACGGACGGCTTCCGGCCGCCCCCCGCGGCATGTCGTTACATGCCCATTCAAGCCAAGGTTGGGCTCGATTCCGTATCCCTCCGAGACCGGTGACCTCACGGCAAATGAGGGTTTTGTGGCGACTATTGACTGCTTGCGCGACCGTTCGAGACCCCGGACGACGGTGTCCGGCCAGGTCAGCAGGGTGTGCCGGAGGGGGCGTGTGGGGCGTTTCACAGCACGACACGGTGGAGTGACCTGGTGGAGAGTCGTCGCGGCCCGCTCAAGAGTGCGGTACCGTCCAACGTCGTGAGCCCTGTACGTCGCTGTTCGCGCACCGCCTGCGGCCGTCCCGCCGTCGCGACGCTGACGTACGTCTACGCCGACTCGACCGCGGTCCTCGGCCCGCTCGCCACCTACGCCGAACCCCACTGCTACGACCTGTGCGCCGAGCACTCCGAGCGCCTCACCGCCCCCCGCGGCTGGGAGGTCGTCCGGCTCCTCGACGGCTCCGCCCCGGCGCGCCCGAGCGGCGACGACCTGGAAGCGCTTGCGAACGCCGTGCGCGAGGCGGCCCGTCCTCAGGAGCGGGCGGCCGGGGCCGGCGGCGGCGGTCGCGCGGCCGACCCGATGGAGGTCGCGCGGCGCGGGCACCTGCGGGTCCTGCGGTCGCCCGACAACTGACCGCACCGCCTCGGTTTCTCCACACGTCCACCCATTGACGGGGCGTTGGCGTGGACATGACCATTCCGTTTCAGGGGTACGAGAAATCGCTTTCGCATGGCGGAAACCGGGGAGGCGCCCGTGTACGTCCAGGAACTGGAACCCGTCGCCGGCTCACTCGGCCTGTCCGCCCTGGTGGCCGCCTTACCCCTGGTGATCGTCCTGGTCCTGCTCGGCGGCGTCCGCATGAAGGCGCACCTGGCGGGCCTGACCGGGCTCCTCGCGGCCGTCCTGGTCGCCCGGCTCGCCTACGGCATGCCGCTCGGCCAGACCCTCTCCAGCGCCGCCCAGGGTGCCGTCTTCGGCCTCTTCCCCATCCTGTGGATCGTCGTCAACGCCCTGTGGGTGTACCGGATGACCGTCCGCACCCGGCACTTCGACATCCTGCGCCGGTCCTTCGGGCGCCTCTCCGACGACCCGCGCATCCAGGCGCTCGTCATCGCCTTCTGCTTCGGGGCGCTGCTGGAGGCGCTCGCCGGCTTCGGCGCGCCCGTCGCGATCAGCGCGGTCATGCTCGTCGCCCTCGGCTTCGAACCGGTGCGCGCCGCCGTCGTCGCCCTCGTCGCCAACACCGCGCCCGTGGCCTTCGGCGCGATGGGCACGCCGGTCGTCACCCTCGCCCAGGTGACGGGCCTTCCGCTGGACTCCGTGGCGTCCGTGGTGGGCCGTCAGACGCCCCTGCTGGCCCTCGTGGTGCCCCTGGTGCTCGTCTGGCTGGTCGACGGCCGGCGCGGACTGCGCGACACCTGGGTGCCCGCCCTGGCGTGCGGAGTCGCCTTCGCCGTCGCCCAGTTCGCCGCCTCCAACTACGTCTCCGCCCAACTCGCCGACATCGGCGCCGCCCTGGCGGGCGCGGGCGCCCTGGTCGCCGTCCCCCACGCGCGCGTGCCCGCCCCGGAGTCCGTACGCGCCTCCGTGCTGACCGGCGGGCGCAGCGAGGAACTGGACCAGGAGGACCCGCCCCGCGAGGTGCTGCGCGCCTACGCCCCCTATGCGCTGATCGTCGTGATCTTCTCCGTCGCGCAGATCCCCGCCGTCAAGGACTGGCTGGCCAAGGCGACCCAGACCTACGACTGGCCTTTCCTGGACGTGGCCGGGCCCGACGGCGAACCCGTCGGCGGCAACCTCTTCTCCTGGCCCATCGTGTCGACCGGCGGCACGCTCGTCCTGCTCGCCGGGATCTGCACGGCCGTCGTCATCGGGGTGCACGCGCGCGTGGCGGTGAGGGAATGGCTCGCGACGGTCCACGAGCTGCGGTTCGCGATCCTGACGGTGACGTCCGTCCTGGCCCTCGCCTACGTCATGAACCTGTCCGGGCAGGCGGCCACGATCGGCCACTTCGTCGCGGCGGCCGGAGCCGGGCTCGCCTTCCTGTCGCCGGTCCTCGGCTGGTTCGGCGTCGCCGTGACCGGCTCGGACACCTCGGCCAACGCCCTCTTCGGCGCCCTCCAGGTGACCGCCGCCCGCGAGTCGGGGCTCTCGCCCGACCTCCTGGCCGCCGCCAACAGCTCCGGCGGCGTCCTCGGCAAGATGATCTCGCCGCAGAACCTCACCATCGCCTGCGCGGCCGTCGGACTGGCGGGCCGGGAAGGCGACCTGCTGCGCAAGGTACTGCCGTGGAGCCTGGGCCTGCTGCTGGTGATGTGCCTGATCGTCGTCGGCCAGAGCACCCCCGTCCTGGGCTGGATGCTGCCCTGACCTGAGGTTACGTCTCGGCGTCCGCTGGGCGTCCGCACAGCGCGCTGTCAGCGGGCGGGGGTAGTTTGTGCTGACCGACAGTACTTTCGAGGAAGGTTGGCCGTGGCTGCTGATCTGTCGCAGGTCGTGAAGGCGTACGACGTACGCGGGGTCGTCCCCGACCAGTGGGACGAGTCCCTGGCCGAGCTCTTCGGAGCGGCCTTCGTGCAGGTCACCGGCGCGAGCGCGATCGCCACCGGGCACGACATGCGGCCCTCCTCACCCGGCCTGTCGCGGGCCTTCGCGCGCGGGGCCGCCGGGCAGGGCGCCGACGTGACGGAGATCGGCCTCTGCTCGACGGACCAGCTGTACTACGCCTCGGGCGCGCTGAACCTGCCGGGCGCCATGTTCACCGCCTCCCACAACCCCGCGCAGTACAACGGCATCAAGATGTGCCGCATGGGCGCCGCCCCGGTCGGCCAGGACACCGGCCTCGCGGAGATCCGCGAACTGGTCGAGCGCTGGAGCGAGTCGGGCGCACCGGCACCGGCCGCGAAGACGGGCACGATCACCGGCCGCGACACGTTGTCGGACTACGCGGCCCACCTGCGCTCGCTGGTCGACCTGACCTCCATCCGCCCCCTGAAGGTCGTCGTCGACGCGGGCAACGGCATGGGCGGGCACACCGTGCCCGAGGTCTTCGCCGGCCTGCCCCTGACGCTGGTGCCGATGTACTTCGAGCTGGACGGCACGTTCCCGAACCACGAGGCCAACCCCCTCGACCCGGCCAACCTCGTCGACCTGCAGAAGCGGGTCCGCGAGGAAGGCGCCGACCTGGGCCTCGCCTTCGACGGCGACGCCGACCGCTGCTTCGTCGTCGACGAGCGCGGCGAGCCCGTCTCCCCGTCGGCGATCACCGCCCTGGTCGCCGCCCGCGAACTGGCCCGGCACGGCGGCAAGGGCACGATCATCCACAACCTGATCACGTCCTGGTCCGTCCCCGAGGTCGTCCAGGAGCACGGCGGCACCCCCGTCCGCACCCGCGTCGGCCACTCCTTCATCAAGGCCGAGATGGCCCGCACCGGCGCGATCTTCGGCGGTGAGCACTCCGCCCACTACTACTTCCGCGACTTCTGGAACGCCGACACGGGCATGCTGGCCGCCCTGCACGTCCTCGCGGCCCTCGGCGGCCAGGAGGGCGCCCTGTCCTCCCTCGTCGCCGCCTACGACCGCTACACCGGCTCCGGCGAGATCAACTCCACGGTCGCCGACCAGCAGGCCAGCCTCGCCGCGATCCGCTCCGCGTACGGGAGCCGCGAGGGCATCACCCTCGACGACCTCGACGGCCTCACGGTCACCTCCGCCGACTGGTGGTTCAACGTCCGCCCGTCCAACACGGAGCCCCTGCTGCGCCTGAACGCCGAGGCGAGGGACCCGGAGACCATGGCCCGCGTGCGGGACGAGGTGCTGGGGATCATCAGGGGCTGAGGCCCCGCCCCCACCGGCGGTAACCTGACCAGGCACAACCCCAAGCGCCCGCACCTCGAAGGAACCCCTATGCCCCTCGAATCCGGACTCCTCGAGATCCTCGCCTGCCCCGCCTGCCACGCCCCGCTCAAGGAGCAGGACAGCGAGCTGGTCTGCACCGACACGAGCTGTGGCCTGGCCTACCCGGTCCGCGACGGCATCCCCGTCCTCCTCGTCGACGAGGCCCGCCGCCCCGCGTGACCGCCGGCGGCCCACACCCCCTCGGTGTACATAGCCGCGGACTCGGTGGGCACCGGCGTAGGACGACATCCCCATAACGGACCCGGCGATCGGGAGGCTGCCGCCCCATGCTCGACGAATCGCTGCTCGACAACCCGGACGGTCTCGCCGAGGCCGACCACCGCGGCCTGCTCCGCGGCGCCGCGGAAGCCGGCGCCCGCGTCCGCACCGCCGCCCGCCACTCCGCCGAGGCGGGCGTCAACGACCTCAAGCCCGACGGCCGCCCCCGCGCCGTCCTCATCGCCGGCCCGGGCGCCGCCGCCACCCACACCGCCGACCTCCTCGGCACCCTCGCCGGCGCCGGCAGCCCCGTCACCCGCCTGGCGCCCACCGGCGTCGCCCCCGCCGCCGGCGCCCTGCGCTGGGAACTGCCCGGCTGGGTCGGCTCGGTCGACCTCCTCCTGATCGCCACCCCGGACGGCACCGAACCGGGCCTGTCCCTCCTCGCCGAGCAGGCCTACCGCCGGGGCTGCACGGTCGTCGCCGTGGCACCCGGCCGCTCCCCGCTCGCCGACGCCGTGGGCGGCACGCACGGCCTGTTCGTCCCCATGGCGACCGCCCCCTACGACCAGGACGAGCCCCTCGCCGCGTCCGCCCCCGGCGTCCTGTGGGCCCTGCTCACCCCGCTCCTCGCGCTCCTGGACCGCACCGGAGTGCTCGCCGCCCCGCCGGATGCCCTCGGCAAGGTCGCCGACCGCCTCGACCGCATCGCCGAACGCTGCGGCCCCGCCATCGCCACGTACAGCAACCCCGCCAAGACCCTGGCCGCCGAACTCGCCGACGCACTCCCGGTCGTCTGGACCGAGGGCACATCGGCCGGCCCCGCGGGCCGCCGCTTCGCCGCCGCCCTCGCCGAACTGTCCGGCACCCCCGCGGTCGTCGCCGAGCTCCCCGAGGCCCTCGCCGCCCACAGCGCCCTGCTCGCCGGCCCGCTGGCCGCCAGCGCCGACCCCGACGACTTCTTCCGCGACCGCGTCGAGGAACCACCCGCCCTGCACGCGCGCGTGGTGCTCCTGCGCGACCGGCCCATCGGCGGCCTCACCGCCGCCCCCGGCGCCCGCGACCTCGCCCTCAGCCACGACACGCCGATCAGCGAGCTGGAACCGGAGCCGGGCGACGAACTGGAGACCCTCGCGGAACTGATCGCCATCACAGATTTCGCTGCGGTTTACCTGGCGCTCGCCTCGAGGGCCTGATCATGCCCGGGACACCCTGAAGCGCCCGCCGCCCGAACACCCAGAGAGAACCCCATGGACCGCCTCGACAACACCATCCGCCCCTACGCCTGGGGTTCCCCGACCGCCATCCCGCACCTGCTCGGCGTCGAACCGACCGGCGAGCCGCAGGCGGAGATGTGGATGGGCGCCCACCCCGGCGCGCCCTCGCGCACCGAGCGGGGCACGCTCGTCGAGGTCATCGACGCCGACCCCGAGAAGGAACTCGGACCGGCCGCCGTCGCCAGGTTCGGCCCCCGCCTGCCCTTCCTCCTCAAGATCCTCGCCGCCGGCGCCCCGCTCTCCCTCCAGGTCCACCCCGACCTGGAACAGGCCAAGGAGGGTTACGCGGACGAGGAGCGCCGCGGCATCCCCGTCGACGCCCCGCACCGCAACTACAAGGACGCCAACCACAAGCCCGAACTCATCTGCGCCCTCACCGAGTTCGACGGCCTGTGCGGCTTCCGCCCCCCGCTCGAGGCCGCCGGCCTCCTCGACGACCTCGGCGTCGACTCCCTCAAGCCGTACGTCGACCTGCTGCACGCCCACCCCGAGGACGCCGCCCTGCGCGAGGTCCTCACGGCGATCCTCACCGCCGACCCCGAGGAGATGTCCCGCACGGTCGCCGAGGCCGCGGCCGCCTGCGACCGCCTCGGCGGCGCCTACGCCCCCTACGCCGACATCGCCCACCACTACCCGGGCGACCCCGGCGTCCTCGCCGCGATGCTGCTCAACCACGTCCGGCTCCAGCCCGGCGAGGCCCTCTACCTCGGCGCCGGCGTCCCGCACGCCTACCTCAACGGCCTCGGCGTGGAGATCATGGCCAACTCCGACAACGTCCTGCGCTGCGGCCTGACCCCCAAGCACGTCGACGTCCCCGAACTCCTGCGCATCGTCCGCTTCCAGCCCAGCGACCCCGGCGTCCTGCGCCCCGAGGCCTCCCCAGACGGCGAGGAGGTCTACGAGACCCCGATCGACGAGTTCCGCCTCTCCCGCCACGTGCTCCCCGAGGCGGGCACCGCCCACGACCTCACCCGCCCGACCCCGCAGATCCTGCTCTGCACGGCCGGCACGGTCCGCGCGGGCGAGCACGAGCTGACCCCCGGCCGATCCGTCTTCGTCCCCGCCGGCGAAAAGGCCGAAGTGTCCGGAACCGGCACGCTCTTCCGGGCCACCGTCGTCGCCTGACCGTTTCAACGCCCCCCGTGCTGGTGACCTGAAGCACCGCGACCGCAGCGGGCTGCAACAATGGCCCACCGTCAAGCACGGGCAAAGCCACGGGCGCCGCACCTCTGCGGCGCCCTGGGCCCTGGAACGGCGTACGAAGGGACAACGCGAACATATGAGCGCGTCAGGCGGCACCAAGGCGATCGTGGCGGCACTGGCCGCCAACCTCGCGATCGCGGTAGCGAAGTTCGTGGCGTTCATCTTCAGCAACTCGTCGTCGATGCTCGCCGAGTCCGTGCACTCGCTCGCCGACTCCGGCAACCAGGCACTGCTCCTGCTCGGCGGCAAGAAGGCCAAGCGCGAGGCCACCCCGCAGCACCCCTTCGGCTACGGCCGCGAGCGCTACATCTACGCCTTCCTCGTCTCCATCGTCCTCTTCTCGGTCGGCGGCATGTTCGCCCTCTACGAGGGCTACGAGAAGATCAAGCACCCGCACGAGCTGACCCACTGGTACTGGCCCGTCGGCGTCCTGGTCTTCGCGATCATCGCCGAGGCCTTCTCCTTCCGCACGGCCATCAAGGAGTCCAACGCCCTGCGCGGCAAGCGCTCCTGGAAGGAGTTCGTCCGCCACGCCAAGGCCCCCGAGCTCCCGGTCGTCCTCCTGGAGGACCTCGGCGCCCTCGTCGGCCTGATCCTCGCCCTCGGCGGCGTCGGCCTCGCCCTGCTCACCGGCGACGCCGTCTGGGACGGCATCGGCACCCTCTGCATCGGCGTCCTGCTCATCCTGATCGCCCTGGTCCTCGCCGCCGAGACCAAGTCGCTGCTGCTCGGCGAGTCCGCCGGCGTCGAGGAGACCCAGAAGATCGAGGCCGCCGTCGTCGACGGCGACACCGTCACCCGCATCATCCACATGCGCACGCTCCACCTCGGCCCCGAGGAACTCCTCGTCGCCGCCAAGATCGCCGTCCGCCACGAGGAGACGGCCACCGAGATCGCCGCCGCCATCGACGCCGCCGAGGCCCGCATCCGCGAGGCCGTCCCCATCGCCCGCGTGATCTACCTCGAACCGGACATCTACAGCGAGACCGAGGCCGCCAAGGGCCCCGACCCCGAGGCCTCCCCCGGAGGCCCGGCCCCCACGGCCCACTGACCTCACCCGCAGCACCCACGGGGCCCGCCGAACCACTCGGCGGGCCCCGTCGCCTTACCCGAACCCGTCACATGATCGGCTCGATGTGTTCGCGGGCGGACTGGGGTTCGCACCCGCCCCCGGTGTAGCTTGGGACGGAGCCAGACGTCGCTGCTGATGGCGGTCGGGCGGTCCCACCGCGGACCGGCCGAGGGAGAGAGGGCCTCCGACGGACTGCGCTGCGCGTACGCGGGCATGCCTGTGTCCTCCTTCGGGCACCCCTGTGTCCGCCGCCGCGCAGACCAGCCGTACCCACCCTCGACCCAACCCGAGGAGCAGCTCGCAATGACGACTGTCGAGAACCGACAGGACTTCAAGGTCGCCGACCTCTCCCTGGCCGAGTTCGGCCGCAAGGAGATCACCCTCGCCGAGCACGAGATGCCGGGCCTGATGGCGATCCGCAAGGAGTACGCCGAGGCACAGCCCCTCGCCGGCGCCCGCGTCACCGGCTCCCTGCACATGACCGTGCAGACCGCCGTCCTCATCGAGACCCTGGTCGCCCTCGGCGCCCAGGTCCGCTGGGCCTCCTGCAACATCTTCTCCACCCAGGACCACGCCGCCGCGGCCATCGCCGTCGGCCCCAACGGCACGGTGGACAACCCGCAGGGCGTCCCGGTCTTCGCCTGGAAGGGCGAGACCCTGGAGGAGTACTGGTGGTGCACGGAGCAGGCCCTGACCTGGCCGGACAGCCCCACCGGCGGCCCCAACATGATCCTGGACGACGGCGGTGACGCCACCCTCCTCGTCCACAAGGGCGTCGAGTACGAGAAGGACGGCAAGGTCCCCTCGCCCGACACCGCCGAGTCCGACGAGCACCGCGTCATCCTGGAACTGCTGACCCGCACCCTGGGCGAGAACCCCCAGAAGTGGACCCAGCTGTCCTCCGAGATCCGCGGTGTCACCGAGGAGACCACGACCGGCGTCCACCGCCTGTACGAGATGCAGCGCGACGGCACCCTCCTGTTCCCGGCGATCAACGTCAACGACGCCGTCACCAAGTCGAAGTTCGACAACAAGTACGGCTGCCGCCACTCCCTCGTCGACGGCATCAACCGCGCCACCGATGTCCTCATCGGCGGCAAGACCGCGGTCGTCTGCGGCTACGGCGACGTGGGCAAGGGCTGCGCGGAGTCCCTGCGCGGACAGGGCGCCCGCGTGATCGTCACCGAGATCGACCCCATCTGCGCCCTCCAGGCCGCGATGGACGGCTACCAGGTCACGACCCTCGACGAGGTCGTCGACAAGGCCGACATCTTCATCACCACGACCGGCAACAAGGACATCATCATGGCCTCGGACATGGCCAAGATGAAGCACCAGGCCATCGTCGGCAACATCGGCCACTTCGACAACGAGATCGACATGGCCGGCCTCGCCAAGATCCCCGGCATCGTCAAGGACGAGGTCAAGCCGCAGGTCCACACCTGGACCTTCCCCGACGGCAAGGTGATCATCGTCCTGTCCGAGGGCCGCCTGCTGAACCTGGGCAACGCCACCGGCCACCCGTCGTTCGTGATGTCCAACTCCTTCGCGGACCAGACCCTGGCCCAGATCGAGCTGTTCACCAAGCCCGACGAGTACCCGACCGGCGTCTATGTGCTGCCCAAGCACCTCGACGAGAAGGTCGCCCGCCTCCACCTCGACGCGCTCGGCGTGAAGCTCACCGAGCTGCGCCCCGAGCAGGCCGAGTACATCGGCGTGAAGGTCGAAGGCCCGTACAAGCCGGACCACTACCGCTACTGAGCCGAGCAGTACCGCTGCCGGTCGGTTCATCGCCGGTCACAGTCCGAGGCAGGCCCCCGCACCCCCGTGCCGGGGGCCTGCCCCGTTCCGACCGGCCGGCGACCGGCCCAGCCCGTCAGGACCCAGGACCCCCATGCCCCGCGGCCGTTATTCGCTCCATGATCCGCACGATCACACCCCCCTCGCGGAAGAACACTTCCAGTGCGCCATCGGCCCCTCCGGCTGGCGCTACGTCTCCCAGCTGACCACCCCCTCGGGCGATCACCACGGCTCCGTCGACCTCACCCTCGACGAACTCGGCCGCCCCATCCGCCTGGAACTCCACGCCGCCGCCTGGCAGGTTCGCGGCGCCGCCCTCGACGGCGTCACCTGGGTCCGCACCGACCCCACCGGGACCGACGCCACCGAAGGCAATGTGCGCGCCCACGCCTTCACCGGCACCTCCCCGGCGTTCCTCGTCGCCACCGCCCGTCTCCTGCGCCTCACCCCCTCCGCCGCCGCCACCCGCGTGCGCCTCGTCGCCTTCACGGACCCGGTCCTCGCCCCGCGCACCGTGGACCAGTCGTGGGCCTTGCTGAGAAGAGAAGCACACGCCACTGACAACGGCCCCCTGACCGTGGACGAGTACCAGGTCACAGCCCTGGACACGGGCGAGCAGCACTCCGTGCACATCGCCGGCGACGTGGTGCTCGCGGCTCCCGGCATCGAACTCGAAGACCTGGAATCACCACCGTCGGTCTTCACCTGAGCGACCCGCCACAGCCGAGGGCCCGCGACAGCCGAGCGCCAGGCACAGCCGGGGGCCAGGCCCAGACGGCGGGCCGACGGGCGACTCCGGCCCCTACGCCGGCGGCACGAACCCGCTGCCGGACCGACCGCCCGCGAACTCACCGCCCGGCCGGTCGCCCGCCGCCCCTTCGCCCGACTCCGACTCCGCTGGCTGTCCCCCCGCCGACGGCAGGGACGCCGCCCGAGGCGGTACGACGGGCGAAGCCGGGGAGGCTGGGGAAGCTGAGTAAGCGGGGGGAGCAGAGGGAGCTGGGGGAACTGGCGAGGCCGAGGGGGCCGCTGATCCTGAAGCTGCTGGGATGTCCGAAGCTGGGGGGGTGCCCGAGCCGTTTCCGAAGGCCCGCCGGGCCTCCCGCGCCTGCCGCTCCTGCACCACCGCAGCCAGATACGCCGCCGGCGGAATCCCCTGCGGCACCGGAGCCCCGGTACGCTCCGCCAGATCCGACGCCAGCCGCTCCGCCATGGACCAGCCCACCTGCGGATCCAGCTGCTGCATGCGCGTCAGGTACTGACGAACGGCGAGCCACAACCCGTCGGGCACCGCGGACAGATCCAGCCCGGAGAACCGCCCCGCCAGCCAGGGCGGAGGAGGCGGCACAAAGCCGGTACGAGCGACGGGGATCCGCTCCCGCACGACGAGAGTCCCGGCGAACACGTCCCCCAGCCGCCGCCCACGCGCGGATACGAACGAGGCGATGCAAGCGACGATCCCGAAGGTCATGAGGATCTCGATCACCCCGATCAAGCCCCGCACCAGCGCATGCCGGAACCGGATCGGACCCCCGTCGTCCCGCACCACCCGCAGCCCGCACGCCATCTTCCCGAGCGACCGCCCGTGAGTGAGCGTCTCCACGGCGATGGGCGCGCCCACGAGCACCAGAACGAACGTCGCGATCGACAGCGCCGTCTGCGCCGCCTCGTCCAGCGAGGCCGTGGAGACCACCAGGGCGATGGTCACCGCGACGTAGACCGCCATGGCCGCCACAAGATCGAGCAGCACGGCCAGCGCCCTGCTGGGCAACCTCGCGGGGCGCAGCTCCAACGCCACAGCCTCGCCCGTCACCAGCTCACTCACGCCCGCCGTCCTTCCCCTGCCCTGCCCCTGACAGGCCCAGTCTGCCAAGCTGAGGGCGCATCGCACCGTAGTACGACAAGCTGATCCACGACGAGCCACCGACGAACAGTCGACGAACAGCCGAGGAGCAGGCACACCGATGGACCTCGACGTCTTCGTCTCCGCCCACCGAGCGGAGTGGGACCGCCTCGAAGCCCTGCTCCGTCGCCAGCGTCGTCTCAGCGGCGCCGAGGCCGACGAACTCGTCACCCTCTACCAGCGTGCCGCCACGCATCTCTCTCTGATCCAGTCCAGCGCGCCCGACCCCCAGCTGACCGGCCGGCTCAGCCAACTGGTGGCACGCGCGCGTAGTGCCGTGACAGGAACCCGCCGTGCCTCCTGGCGCGACGTCACCCGCTTCCTGGCCCACGGTTTCCCCGCGGCCGTCTACAAGTCGCGCCACTGGTGGGTACCCACCGCACTCCTCTCCACGGCAGTGGCGGCCCTCCTGGGCTGGTGGATCGGCACCCACCCCGAAGTACAGGCATCCATCGCGGCCCCCAGCGAACTCCGCGAGCTCACCCGCCCCGGTGGTCAGTACGAGACGTACTACTCCAGCCACCCGGCCGCGAGCTTCGCCGCCCAGGTGTGGACGAACAACGCCTGGGCGGCCGCCCTGTGCCTGATCCTGGGTGTCTTCCTGGGTCTCCCGGTGCTCTGGATCCTCTTCCAGAACATGCTCAACCTCGGCGTCGGCTTCGGCCTGATGTCCTCGGCCGGTCGCCTCGACACCTTCCTGGGCCTGGTCCTTCCGCACGGCCTCCTCGAACTGACCGCTGTATTCGTGGCCGCCGGCACCGGCCTGCGCCTCGGGTGGACCCTCATCGACCCGGGCCCACGCACGCGACGCACGGCGCTGGCGGAAGAGGGCCGGGCCGCCATCGGCATGGCCATCGGTCTGGCCGTGGTCCTCTTCGTATCCGGAGCCATCGAGGGCTTCGTGACCCCGTCCGGCCTTCCCACCTGGGCCCGCATCGCCATCGGAGTCGCCGCCGAACTGGCCTTCCTCGCATACGTCTGGGTACTCGGCGGCCGTGCGGCCCGCGCGGGAGAGACCGGTGACGTCGAGGCCGCGGAACGTAGCGCGACGGTCCCCACGGCTGCCTGATCGTCCCCACGACCGCCGGATGTGCGACCACGTCCGTTCAACTGCTAGTCTCCTCTTCGCCCCACAGGAGCCGTTGACACGGCAAGTGCGGGGAGGTAGATTCGAACAGTTGCCTGGAGAGGGGCTCTAGCCCCGGACCGGCGACAGAGAGCATCTGTCTGCTTCTTGAATCGCTGATTTCAATGAAGCCCCTCCCGGTGAATCGGAAATGAGCGGCCGGTCAGTCCGGCCCGAAACCTCTGATAAAGTCGGAACCGCCGGAAAGGGAAACGCGGAAGCGGGAACCTGGAAAGCACCGAGGAAATCGGATCGAGAAAGATCTGATAGAGTCGGAAACGCAAGACCGAAGGGAAGCGCCCGGAGGAAAGCCCGAGAGGGTGAGTACAAAGGAAGCGACCGTTCCTTGAGA